>NZ_VOZH01000030.1:0-39774 GCF_013419875.1 Acinetobacter sp. YH12049
ATAAAGAGTTCCTGTACCGCCATACTGTCAGCGCAGTGCGGTATCGAAAGGTGCAATCTCTAAGATTGCATGGGTCGCAAAGATTCCCCCACCATAGCTCTTAGCTTGGTGGTGGGAGTATGTCAAAAGTACAAAAGTTCAAGCGATCAGCAAAACTAAATACAAAATCACGGGTGATTTAACAGTTAAAAATGTGACTAAACCAGTGGTATTGGATGCTGTATTGAACAAGCAAGCCGTTCACCCAATGACTAAGGCGGAAACGATTGGTTTTAATGCAACGACTTCTTTTGATCGTTCAGCATTTGGTGTCGGTGCATATGTACCAAATGTAGGCGACAAAATTACGGTAAATATTACGACTGAAGCGGCTGTGTCTACAGCAAAGGCAGCAGCGAAATAAGATTTAGCTTCCTCAGCTAAGTTAGGAAAGCACCCATTTGGGTGCTTTTTTATGTCTCGTAGATGAGTATTTGATGAGTGGTCAATCGCGATTGAGCAGCAATAGGCAGCCAAAACTGATGAAAATTCCACCGGTAATGGCGTCAATTTTTTTACTAAATTTTTGATAGTAATGGGTCATTTTAGGTGCTGAGAATAAGACCGCAACCAATGCAAACCAAATCAAACTTTCAATAAAGACTAAAGCCAATAAAGAGCTTTGATCAAAAATGCTGACCTTTGCACTGATCCCAATGGAAAATACACTAGTGAAATAAACCAATGCTTTAGGATTGGCCATATTGGTCAAGAAACCTTGGAATAACAGCGTCAAAGGCGATTTTTTCTGTACAGCTTGCTCGGTTGGTTTCGTTATTGTGCCGAGGTCTTTACTCCATGCAGATTTTAATAACTGAGAGCCTAAATATAAAAGATATAAGCCACCCAAAATCATGAGGCATTGTTGTAACCAAGCCATTTTTTGAAATAGAAAATGTAAGCCACTTATTGCACAAATTGACCAAACTAAAATACTAAGTGAAATACCTAATGCGGCAAATAATGCATGTGATCTGGATTGTCGAATAGCACTTTGAGTGACAAAAAAGAAGTCTGGGCCTGGGCTGATGAGAGCAAAAAAGTGGATGAGCGCAATGCTGAGTAAGGGAGTCATTCTAATGGCTTATACGTTTTGAAGTGCAACCGTTATAAGCCATTTAGCTTTAAATTAATAGCTGTTTTAAAGCTCAAGCTGTTGTAAGAATTGTTGCAAAATAAGGGGAGCAACACGTTCTAAATGAGGTGCATGTTGTTGACTTTCCATGCGTAAATTTGGGATGTTAATTTGTGCTTTATGCAGTTCACATGTATGCCCAATTAGCCATTTTTCCATGGCCTGTGTTTCTGCTTCAATATGAAACTGTAGAGCTAGAATATTGGGCCCATAGCTAAACGCTTGATTTGGATAAATTGCTGAGCTGGCGAGTAACTGTGCATTTACAGGTAAATCAAAGGTATCACCATGCCAATGCAGTACAGGCACTTGATCTAATGGCGCTAATATATTGTGAGTAATAGCATCAAGTTCTAAGTTGCTCCAACCGATTTCTTTGCTATGACCTGCATAAACTTTCGCTCCCAATGCATGCGCAATTAGCTGAGCACCTAAGCAAATGCCTAAAGTCGGTAAATTACTCTCTAAACGTACTTTAAGTAAGTCTATTTCTTTTTGTAGGAAAGGGTAGTCATAAGTTTCATAAACTCCGATCGGGCCGCCCAAAATGATGGTAAGCCCTGTATGTTGCATAGTTTTACTGAGGTCATCGATACCAGCTTCGAAGTATCTCACCCGATAACCCAGTTGATAAAATACATCTTCCAATGAACCCAAATCTTCAAATGCAAGGTGTTGAATGACGTAAATGGTTTCGTTTAATGCAGTACTCATAGGGATTTTTCAGGATTAAAATTTCAAAATAGAATGTAGCTTGAATTGTCGGAGATTAAAAAGGAAAACTGTAAATTTTTCACAATTACGAAAAGAGATAAATATAGAAGTTGGCTGAAGCATATTTTTTTTCTTTGAATGATTAGGTTTGATCGTTGAACTTAGCATTTAAAACCTTTGTATTGTGAATTAGGGGATTCCCGAAAGGCTTTATTGGTAAAATTTATGAGAAAAAGTGCATGAAATTTTGATAAAGCTTTGGTTTAGTATAAAAAAAAGATGAAAAACCAATGGAAAAGCGTTTGGAGATGCGTATGATGAAATCTTCGACAAACAACAGTTCATTTTTCTTTTAATATCATCACATAATTAGATAACTGATTTTAAAAGTAAAAAAATATAAGCCAGGGAACTTGTATGCAGTCAAAACATAATCGAGATGCCAGTCTCTTGCATGCGATACATAAAATTTTATTAAAGGAATGGGACCCTTTAGGGATTCGCCGTATTCCTGCTTTACGTGATGAATATGATGATTATTTGCCCAATATTTTTAAATTAATTCAAGAGGATTCAAGTGAATCAGAAATTTTTGAATATTTATGGTGGGTTGAGCAAAAAGTCTTAGAGAAAAAAGGGAGGAAGGAACATACCCTCAAAATTGCGAAAATGTTGAAGGCAATTGAGCGCTAGTTTGCGGTCATGTACGAATAAAAAAACCGATACGTATCCGTATCGGTTTTTTTAGTTTAAATCTCATTGGAAGCTCTTAGAAACGGTTTAGAATTTCTTTTCTAAGGTAAACATAAAGCTTGGAATTGCTTCATTGATACGAGATTGGTATAGCGCGCCAGAACTTTGTTCTTTTAACACTTCTTTATAATCTGAGCTGAGAATATTACGTGCATTCACAGATGCAGACCAATTTTGATCAAAGCGCTTAGTAAAACTCACATCCATATTGACGCGTTCATTGCTGGTGCGATTGTACGGTTCGTTGCTCAGTGCACGTGTATATTCAGGGGTGTAATTGAGGTTCACACTTGTTGCAATACGCCACGGTTGATAGTTATAAGATAAACCAGCACTTGCGGTATAAGGTGCAACATCGCTTGCCAAACGATCAGAGCCGTCAGTTTCTTCAATTTTTGCACGTACAGTTGAAAGCTGAGCATTCAACATAAATGAATGACCATTCTCCGTTTGCTTCAGTGCATAACGTCCAGAAATTTCCACACCATAGGTAGTTGCACTGTCTTGGTTATAAGGACGTTCGACAAAACGGCAATCGGTATTTCCTGCTTCACAACGACCGCCTGTAGCATTTTCTGACAGGATCGATTTTTCGATATAGTCATTAATTTCTCGATAATATGCTGTGATATTTACGCCGCCAGCAGGGGTGTTATAGCCTAAGGTTGTTTCGTAAGCATTAATAGTTTCAGGTCGTAAGTCAGGATTACCCCCACGGTCAGGGTTGTTTAGTGTCCCAGCATCACTATCTGTAGAAACTGAAACCGTCGGCATCAATTGATTGCTACGTGGATTTTTAAAAGCCTGACTCAAGTTGGTTTGGAGTGACCATTGGTCATTAAAGTCAAAACGGTGTGCTAATACAGGACTCAAATGCTGATCTTGATAATCCACTAAACCTGAACGATCAATCCACTCTTGGCGTACACCTAGAGTTAAGGTTTGGCGCGGCGTATATTTCCAACTTCCTTCAACATAGGCAGCATACAATTGTTCATCCAAGGTCTCTGCAATATTGCTTTTAAGTTCATTACTACGTAGATCGGTACCAAATTTTATTTGGCGTTTTGAATCGAACTTGCGGACACCGTCGTAGCCTAAACCATATTCATTAATTTGTTCATCAATATATGATTGAGAATTTCTATACTCTGTTAATTCCGTTTCATTTTGCTGCTCGATTGATAAGCGAATTTTGTCTGAATTTCCTTGGTCTTTACGCTCATATCGTGTGTTGAGTCGAATGCTGTCATTTTTATCTTTTTGGACTTGGGAGCCACTTGTGCCTTCGCTTTCATTGTTGCGATAAAACATTTCAGCGACCAGTTTTTGTTGATCATCAAGTTGATATTCAACACGTGGGGTCAGCATTTGCGACGCACGATTGGTGATGCGTTTTTGAGTTTTCGTCTCTGTTGCATCTTGTGTACGGGTGAGTGTATCTGAATCATTCCACATTTGGCTCCCAGATAAACTATAGATCCAAGGGTCTGAACGACCATCCATTTGAAAATTTAAATTGGTGCGTTCTTCTTCACGTGTATTTGACTTGGTTAGGCCATAACCAGCACGTACAGATCCACTCAAACGCGTGCCATTCAATGGTTCTTTTAAAATAATATTAATGACTGCAGATGAAGCAACCGAGCCTTGAGCAACGCTGGGTTGCTTGGTGATTTCAAGGCGTTCGATCATTTCCGGTGTAATGCTATCAACAACTGACATGCCGCCGCGAGGACCACCTTGTACAGGTTCACCATTGATTAAGAACACGGGTGCGCCACCACCACGAAAGCGCATGCCGCCAGCACCTGCACCACCACGTGGACCACCGCCAGCACCGGGCAGTTGAAACCCTGCAGCACGGCGCAGCGCATCATTGATGGACTGATCGCCAAATTTCAACATTTCATCACGGCTTATAATAGTTTTTGCGACAGCACTGATATCTGGGTCTTTGGGCTTAGTGCTTGCTGTCGGAACTTCAAATGTTAAAGCTTCCATTTGCTGAACTGCTACAGATTCTTGCGGATTTTGAACAGTATCTGCGGCCCAAATTGATGTTGAGATCGTAAGTAATGCGTAACTTAAGCTGGTCAGTTTGAGTGTAGTGTGCGCGCCGTGCATTATTTGGTTGTCCAAATGTAATTTTGGCAAAGAATAACGGAAAATTATGGAGAAAAATTGAGGAAAATTGGCGAGATGAGCATTTCATCAGATTATTTTTTAACAGGTAGGTGAAAGGTCGTGTGGCAATAGGGGAAGCCTTATTCGTTGGGGGAAAATTAAGGCCTATTAACGTCGCTACAATATAATAAATAACTGAGGTGACGCAGTAGCATCAGAAGCGTACTTTGCTTCAAATAATAAAGATACGCGGTAATGTCATGCGCAATTGTTTGAGACAGGACGACTTCTAATCAAAAATGTTTTTGCGATACGTTGAATAATTTGACGGTAGTGAACGAGTTTTGTTGGTGAGGTGCATTGCACCGCAAGATGGTTTCCTTGCGAAGCTTCGCATCTCATTTTGCCGAATGAAAAACAACGTATCGTATGTGTACCTCCAGCCGAAGGCTAATCTCTTTATTCAATCCCTAAATGTAAGACTCCGCCGAATAGATTTTAATTTATTTTAAAAATGCGAAATGACTTTCATGTGCATAACATGAGTAAATAAATCTAAAAATAAGCCGTTGAAGAAAAATTTAGACATAAAAAAACCCTCATCTTTCGATGAGGGTTTTTCGTATTCTGGAGCGGGAAAGGAGACTCGAACTCCCGACCCCAACCTTGGCAAGGTTATGCTCTACCAACTGAGCTATTCCCGCAATGAGGTGAATTATAGAGAATTTCACACAACTGTCAACTCTCTATGCTTCTGTTTGCTCAATTAATCAGCACGGCGCCAAATAGTACCTTGACGAGTATCTTCAAGGACAACACCTTGATCTAACAAAGATTGACGAATTTCATCTGCTTTGGCAAATTCTTTGGCCTTTTTCGCATCTTTACGTTGTTGAATTAAATCTTCAATTTGCTCTTCAGAGAGACCTAGAGCTTCCTGACCAATATCTGATTTTAAGAATTCATCAACATTATGCTGAACCAAACCTAAAATATTGGTTAAGTGACGCAATGTCGAATAATACACAGCCGCTTGTTCAGCATTTTCATCTTTTACGGCACGGTTCAATTCTTTGTTGACTTCAAACAATACCGCAATTGCTTCTGCGGTGTTGAAATCATCACGCATAGCGGCATTAAAGCGCTCAACTAAAGCATCATCCAAAGTTTCTACGGTTTTTTCACCATAGACTTGCTGATAAGCTTTAAATGAATGATAGAAACGGGAAAGGGTATTTTTCGCTTCTTTTAAAGCAGTGTCAGAGAAGTTTACTGGGCTACGGTAATGTGATGACACAATAAAGAAGCGAATCACTTCAGGGTGGAATTTATCCATCACATCACGAATAGTGAAGAAGTTACCTAAAGACTTCGACATTTTTTCGCCATCGACATTAATAAAGCCGACGTGCATCCAGTAATTAACATACTGTTCGCCAGTAGATGCCTCAGATTGCGCAATTTCATTTTCATGATGTGGGAAAGTTAAGTCTGAACCGCCACCATGAATATCAAAATGGTTACCTAAGCAGCAGGTCGACATCGCTGAACATTCAATATGCCAGCCCGGACGACCATAGCCCCAAGGCGAAGCCCAAGAAGGTTCATTTTCTTTGGCATGTTTCCAAAGCACGAAGTCAAAAGGATGTTTCTTTTCTACTTCTACATCAACACGTTCAGAAGCACCAGCCTGCATGTCGTCAAGTTTACGACCCGAAAGACGACCATATTTGGCAAACTTTTCAACTTCAAAATAAACATCGCCATTTGCAGATGGATATGCTGTACCTTTGTTAACCAAGTTACCAATCATATTCTGCATTTGATCGATATAGTCTGTTGCACGTGGTGCTTCATCAGGTGCTGCACAACCTAAATTGGCAGCATCTTCGTTCATGGCCTTGATAAAGCGATCGGTTAAAGCAGTAATGCTTTCGCCATTTTCATTGGCACGAGCAATGATTTTGTCGTCAATATCGGTAATGTTGCGAACGTATTTAACGTTCCAGCCCTGACTGCGCAGGAAACGGATAATGTAGTCGAATGCAACCATAACTCGAGCATGACCAATATGACAGTAGTCATACACGGTCATTCCACAGACATACATGTCGATATGTCCTTCTTTACGAGGTACGAATTCTACTTTTTTACGTTGCTCTGAGTTATATAGAACAAAAGGTTGCATAGGTCTTCAAATTGTTTCTACCAAAAGATGGCTCATCTTAACCTAAGCATTTTTATTCATAAAGTTAAAACCCAAAAAAGCAGATATTTTTTAATGCTTGATGTCTTTGCGTTGCTAAAAATAGCGTAGAAGGTTAATTGGATTCGGTCTGAATCTCATTCGAGTGCTGAATTCAATTTATCTGTCCGGAAGATAAAAATGAAGAAATGCATCTTTTCTGCATAATTCATGAATTCTTATACATTTGGAAACGTGCTATTTGCATAGATATGATAAAATTGTGAAAATTTTTTATTTTGAAAGTGAGAGCGCACCTCTCACGGCTTAAGGTATAACAACTTTGAATCCACCAAATATGCCGAATCAAGTCGATTTTCAGAAAGTCGCATTAGAAACTTTGCGTATTGAAGAGCATGCTTTACAAGTATTAGCGACGCAAATAGATGATCGTTTTAGCCAAGCCTGCGAAATCATTTTACAGTGCAAAGGGCGTTTAGTGATTACTGGTATGGGTAAATCGGGTCATATCGGTCGTAAAATGGCCGCTACGTTTGCCTCGACCGGTACGCCATCTTTCTTCATGCATCCGGGTGAAGCGGGGCATGGTGATTTGGGCATGTTGGTTAAAGGTGATGTGCTCATTGCAATTTCAAACTCAGGTAAGAGTGATGAAATTATGATGCTCATGCCGTTGATCAAACATTTGGGCATTCCTCTAATTACCATGAGTGGCGACAATAAAGGCCCAATGCCACAAAATGCCGATGTCGCATTGACCTTGGGTAATATTCAAGAAGCATGCCCTTTGGGTCTAGCGCCGACCTCAAGTACCACTGCAACATTAGCCTTAGGTGATGCCCTTGCAGTTGCATTATTGGATGCACGTGGTTTTACCTCAGATGATTTTGCACGTTCTCATCCTGCTGGAGCGTTGGGTAAGCGTTTGTTATTGCATGTAAAACATCTCATGCATACAGGTGAAGACTTACCCAAAGTGTCGCCAGAGACACCTATGAATAAAGTTCTGTATGAAATTTCAAATAAACGTTTGGGACTCACCACGATTGTCGATGAAAACGATACCTTATTGGGTATCTTTACCGACGGTGACTTACGTCGTTTGATTGATAAACAGCAAGGCTTTGATGTGAATATGAAAGTCTTAGAAGTGATGATTAAAAATCCTTTGACGATTTCACAAGAAGAACGCGCGGTACATGCTTTAGAACGCATGAACGATAAGAAAATTACACAATTTGTAGTTGTTGATGATGCCAATAAAGTGATTGGGATTATCAGCATGCATGATCTGATTCAGGCTGGGGTAAATTAAGAAAATGGCATCGTATGTATTGCTAGAACAAGCGCGTCACATAGAAGCACTGGTACTGGATGTAGATGGAATCTTAAGTGATGGATTTGTAACGTTGACCAATAGCGGCGATGAAATCAAATCTTTTGATATTCGTGATGGCTTGGGCATGAAGTTAGTGCAAAAAGCGGGTATCAAAGTCATCATTATTACTGGCCGTAAAAGTAATATTGTTGAAAAACGCATGTCTGACTTAGGTGTCGATTTGATCTTTCAAGGACGTGAAGACAAAGGTGTTGCCTTGACTGAAGCCTGTGCACAGTTTGGTATTGATCCTTCAGATTGCCTATATATGGGTGATGATTGGCCCGATCTTTCAGCCTTTGCTATTGCAGGGATGAAAGTGACCGTACCGAATGGACATTTAGAAGTACGTCGCCGTGCAGATCTTGTTACTCAGGCGATGGGTGGACGTGGTGCTGTTCGTGAAATCTGCGATATGCTTTTAGTGTCTAAAGGTGTATACCAGGAACTACTTGAAAAATATGCAAGTGCACCTTATTAATAAATTGATGCAGTCATTGGATTGAATCTCCGCTTATGGATACTAAAGTTTTATACGTGACAGCTGTAGTCATTGCTGCAGTAAGCGGTGGTTTTTACTATTTTGGTGGAAAGGGTAATAAGCTTCAGGCGGACTCTTCGAAAAGTATGACTTACTCAGCTGAAAACATTAACCTGACGCAGACTGATGAGCAGGGGAAATTGCATATTCGTGCGCAAGTCGATCGACTTGAGCAGGATTTGCAAAAGCAAACTTCTCATTTGGTCAATCTGAAAGCATCGACCTATCAAGATGGTGCTGTCGATGCCACGTTCTTTGCCAAACAAGCCAATGGTATGGACGATAACCAAAAAGTCGTACTGAGTGACAATGTGGTTGCGACAAAATTGATGCGTGAAGGGCAAATGGAGTTTCGTACTGAGGAACTAACTGCTTTTCCAAAACAGCGTGAAATAGAAACGGACAAGACTGTAACGGTGATTTCACCACAAGCCGAATTTGTCAGCCAAGGTTTAAAAGCAAATTTAAACGACGGTCAATACGAATTTTTTAATATTCGAGGAAAGTATGAACCATAATTTTAATCGAAAAACTGCAAAAACTTTCCTAAAACGTACAGCGCTACTCGGTTCACTGGCGTTATGTTCAGTTGCAGCTTTTGCTTTGCCTTCCGACCGTAATCAACCGATTTCATTGGTTGCCGATCGTGCAACGTTTAATGAAAAAACTGGGATTACGACGTATACCGGTAATGTCATCATTGAACAGGGTTCGATGAAGCTTCAGGCAAACTCAATCGTTGCGAACTTAAACAGCAAAAAAGAGATCAGTACGATTACAGCAACGGGTGGGCCAGCACATTTCCAACAAAAAACTGACCCTGCCAAAGGCTATGCGAAAGGCCAAGCACAGAAAATCGTCTACAATGCTGAAACAGGTATTATCACCATGACGGGTGGTGCTTTGTTGCAACAAGATGGTGCAAGTATTCGTGGTAATAGCTTGAAATACAGTATGAATAAAGGCGATATCGTTGCTGAAGGTACGCCAAATAAATCTGGATCTTCTTCAGGTCGTGTACAAATCGTGATTCCGCCGTCAAGCACTAAGTCCTTCCCAGGAGCACGTGATTAATGGAGCAGACCTCGCAAGTTCAAACTTTATGTATTAAACATTTAGCCAAAAACTACAGTAAGCGTTGGGTGGTAAAGGATGTATCCTTTAGCATGCAAAGTGGTCAAATTGTGGGTTTACTTGGTCCAAATGGTGCAGGTAAAACCACAAGTTTCTATATGGTTGTTGGCCTGGTGCGTATGGATAAAGGTGAGATTCATTTAGATGATCTTGATTTGTCTGACTTAGCAATGCATGAGCGCGCACGTAAAGGTATTGGTTATCTACCTCAAGAAGCATCTATTTTTAGAAAATTAACCATTTCTGAAAATATCATGTCGATTTTAGAAACCCGTAAAGATCTAAATAAGCAACAACGTCAGCAACGTTTAACGGAATTGCTTGCCGACTTTAAAATCACACATATTAAAGATTCTCTTGGTATGAGTGTGTCGGGTGGTGAGCGTCGTCGTGCGGAAATCGCGCGTGCGTTAGCGGCAGACCCTAAATTTATGTTGCTAGATGAACCTTTTGCAGGGGTCGATCCTATTTCAGTGGGTGATATTAAAGACATTATCCGAACATTGAAAGATCGTGGTATTGGTGTATTAATTACAGATCATAATGTGCGTGAAACCCTTGCGATTTGTGAGCATGCTTATATCGTGAGCGAAGGTTCAGTGATTGCAGAAGGTACTCCAGAGGAAGTGCTTGCAGATGAAACGGTACGTAAAGTTTATCTTGGTGATGATTTTATCGTTTAATTGAATAATATAAGAAATTTCCCGTTGAATGGCGCTAGTTTCATTCAGCGGGTTTATGTTATTGTCTGAAATGACAAAAACTGAGCGATTAATCTAAAAAATTAACAAGAATTCAGTATACTTTAAACTAAAAATACGACCTGCAAAAATCATGCGATTACGAAAGATGAATGGTCCAGAAGTTGGGCGTCCGCGTAAAAATAAGTGCAATTTCTTTTGTATATTATTATTACCCTTTTCCATTGGTTCAGTGTATGCAGCAGATACTAGCACTGCACAAAGTACCATTCAAAAGACATTAGATAAGATTTTTTTACCTAATAAGCCTAAACCTTCTGCCGAAAAAATTAACATCACCGAACTCAGTAAATATAATTTAGATACCTCACGTGTCCAAGAAATGCCCGCCGTTGCTTATGGTCGAACGCAACAAGGCAACTATAATCCAAACACAGTAGCGAAGAATCTAAGTTTTATTGATGCGATACATATCGCCGTCCAAAGACGTCCAGAAATCACACAAAGTATTGCTACAGTCGCATCGCAAAACGCTAATATTGACCTAGCGAATGCTGCATATTATCCCCAAATTTCAGGTGGATTGAGCACTGCAGATCTGACTAAAGGCGAGCGTGGACGTCAGTTGGTATCTTTAAATGCGACGCAGATGTTATATGACTTTGGTAAAACCAAAAGTGCTGTCGGTATAGAAGAAGCAAAAATGTTACAAGAGCAGGCCAATGTGCTTGTAAATTTAGATGAAGTTTCTTTTGATGTTGCAAATGCCATTATCAACATTAAACGATATCAAGAAGTTGCTAAAATTGCGCAGCAACAAATTGCCGGTGTGAGTCGGATTGCTGAAATTGCCAACCTACGTGCAACCGCAGGGATCAGTAGTCAAGCAGACCCTATTCAAGCCAAGTCAAATTTAGAAGCTGCAGAATCAAATTTAATTGTGCAAGAAACTCAACTTCGACAGTACCAACAGCGACTTCGTACCTTGTTAGGTTTTGATGTGAGTCAGATCAATTGGGTGATTCCAGATCGGATCTTAACAGCAGCGGCATTGTATGATGATCCGGACTTCAAAATGATTCCGAGCATGATGCAAGCTCAGGCTGGGGTTGAAGTTGCCAAATTGCAAAAGCAACAGTCAAAATTAAGTGCTTATCCAACACTTAATGTCAAAGGCAGCCTGAGTCAGGCGGTGAATGGCCGTAATCCAAATAATGATGAAGATGATGGTTTATATAATTCAATCATGTTGGAAGCCACCAGTAATTTTTACCAAGGTGGGGCAATCGCAGCGCAAACACGTGCCGCAAGCTATGCTGAAGAAGCAGCTAAAGCACAAGTAAATACAGTGTATTTGGATGTGATTGATCAAGTCCGAATGATTCGAGAACAAATCGAAAACAAAAAGCGTCAAATGTCGATATTGGTGCAGCGCCGTGAAACAACGGTAAGAACCAAAGAGCTGTATCAAGAACAATATAAATTAGGAACTCGAACGGTTGTCGATCTACTGAATGCAGAGCAAGCCATACATAGTGCTGCACAAGAAATTGTGACATCGCAATATGATATCTACTCAGCACTTGCACAGTACATCCAAGTGACAGGGCGTTCACGAAATATTTATGAACTTAATAATATATCTATTCAGGGGTTTGAAGTTCAGCCATGAGTAATACAATAAATTATCAACCGTGGCTACAAGCGGTTCTGAATATTGCAAAGCATTATCGAATTGAACCCTCAGAAGAACGTATACGGTTGCAGTTGGATTGGGATCAACACAAAAATGCCGATGAACTGGTTGCAGTCATGGCACGCCAAATTGGATTAAGTGTTCGAAAAAATAAATATGACATAAATCTGCTCAATCCATGGCGCTTACCGGTATTGGTTGAGTTTATTAGTGGTGAAGTGGGTGTGGTAGAACGCATCGACGTAGACGGTAATGCCAGTGTTCAACTAAGCGGTGATGAAGGCCTATCTCAAGTCTTCTCTATTGAACGATTGAGCCATGGCGTTCGCAATATATATATTCTACGTCCAGAGTCATCTGTACCCGATGCACGTGTCGATGAATACATCAAGCCGTTTGAAAAAAATTGGTTCTGGTCGATCGTTTTAAAAGACTGGAAACGTTATATAGACATTATGTTCGCTTCATTAATGGCGAATATTTTGGCCCTAGCCACCATTTTGTTCTCGATGAACGTGTACGACCGCGTCATTCCATCTCAATCAGTACCGACTTTATGGGTACTTGCGGGTGGGGTGTTAATTGCAGCGATATTTGAGTTTGCATTACGTGTTTCACGAATTTATTTATCGGATATTATTGGTAAACGTGCCGATTTGAAAATTTCCGATCGTGTATTTGGTCACGCATTAAGAATTAAAAATAGCGAACGTTCAAAATCAACAGGTACTTTTATTTCACAGATTCGTGAATTAGAAGGTGTGCGCGAGATGGTCACCTCGACGACTGTTACCGCGATTGCCGATTTACCGTTTTTCTTCCTATTCTTGTTCATCTTCTGGTTAATTGGTGGCAATCTATTTTGGGTCATGCTGTTGGTTGTTCCTTTGATGATTATTCCAGGGATTTTGGCGCAAAAACCATTGGCTAAACTTGCACAAATGGGTATGCGCGAGTCTTCGATTCGTAATGCCTTATTGGTTGAATCTGTGCAAGGCATGGAAGATATCAAATTACTTCGTGCGGAATCACGCTTCCAAAACCAATGGAACCACATGAATGAAGTGTCTGCTGATGTCAGTATGCGTCAACGTAAAATCGTGGGCTTAATGTCGGCATGGACACAAAAAATTCAGGGTCTAACATTTGCAATCGTTGTACTCGTCGGCTGTTTTGCTGTGATGAAAGGTGAAATGACCACAGGTGCATTGGTGGCTTGTTCGATTTTATCCTCTCGAATGTTGGCACCGATTTCTGCACTGGCAGGGGTATTAGGTCGTTTACAACAGGCTAAAGTGGCGAAAGCAGGTCTTGATGAACTCATGAAGAAACCTGTCGATCAACCGGATTATTCTCACCTCATTCATCGACCATCAATCAACGGTCATTATGAACTCAATGGAGTCTTATTTAAGTATGGTGAAGATGATCCACGTCCAAGTCTTTTAATTCCAAAACTGGAAATTAAGGCTGGAGAAAAGATCGCAATTTTAGGCCGTAATGGTGCTGGTAAATCGACGCTTCTTCAGTTGTTATCAGGTATGCAAACGCCTGTACAAGGAAAAGTTAAATTAGATGGAATCGAACTGTCTTTAATAGACCCTGCAGATGTACGTCGTGATATGGGGCTATTGAACCAAAATGCACAGTTATTCTACGGTACGATTCGTGAAAACTTGACCTTGGGTGCTCCGTTGGCGACGGATGAACAATTGATTGAAGTACTGAAAATTACGGGTGCAATTCACTTTGTTCAAGAGAAAAAAGAAGGGCTAGACCATATCATTTTAGAAGGTGGTGTAGGCTTCTCTGGCGGTCAACGCCAAGCCTTGCTGCTTGCACGTTTATTGATTCGTCAACCAAATATTCTATTACTTGATGAACCTACAGCGGCCATTGATGACGTATCTGAGAAGCAGTTGATCGATCATTTAAAAGGTTATTTACAAAATCGAACTATGGTGGTGGCAACACACCGTCGTGCGGTACTTGAGTTGGTTGACCGCATTATTGTGGTGAACGAAGGTAAAATTGTCATGGATGGGCCACGTGATCAAATTCTGAATCAGAATGCTCAGAAAAAAGTAGCTGGGGCTTAAATCATGAGTGAAAATAAACAAGAAATACAACGCTCGACCAAAGTTAGCTTTAAAGAGCCACCATTACCGAAATCGAGTTTAATCATTTGGATTATTACGATTGGTTTGGCAATCCTTTTAGTTTGGGCTTGGTTATTCAAATTAGAGGAAGTCTCTACAGGTACAGGTAAAGTGATTCCATCTTCGAAAGAACAAATTGTTCAGTCGCTTGAAGGGGGGATTTTAACTAAGTTGAATGTGAAGGAAGGTCAAATTGTTGAACAAGGACAAGTTCTTGCGCAACTAGATCCAACACGTTTCGCATCAAATGTTGGTGAAACTGAGTCTTTACTTGTGGCATCTCGTGCAACAGCAGCGCGTTTACGTGCAGAAGTAAACGGTACGCCATTAAGCTTCCCTGAAGATGTTCAAAAAATTCCTGCCTTAGTGAATGAAGAGACTGCTTTATATCGTTCACGTCGTGCAAACTTGGAAGAATCCGTTGCAGGCTTAAAACAAGCTTTGGTATTGGTTCAACAAGAATTGGCCATGACTGAGCCGCTCGTTGCCAAAGGTGCAGCGAGTGAAGTTGAAGTGCTTCGATTAAAACGTTCAGCAAATGACTTACAAAATCAGTTAAATGATGTCCGTAACCAATATTTGGTGAAATCACGGGAAGAATTGTCGAAAGCCAATACTGATATTGAATCACAGCAACAAGTGGTGAAAGGCAAATCGGATACGCTGAGTCGCACCGTGTTTAAATCTCCAGTTCGTGGTGTGGTCAAAGAAATTGATGTGATGACATTGGGCGGTGTGATTCCGCAAAATGGTAAATTGATGACCATTGTACCTTTGGATGAACAACTTTTGGTTGAAGCACGTATTTCACCGCGAGATATTGCTTTTATTCGTCCGGGTCAAGAAGCCTTAGTTAAAATTACGGCTTATGATTATTCGATCTATGGCGGGTTAAAAGGTAAAGTGACCGTCATTTCACCAGATACGCTACGTGATGAAGTGAAACAAGATCAGTTCTATTATCGTGTTTATATCCGTACAGATAGCGATAAATTAAGCAATAAAGAAGGTAAAAGTTTTAGTATCACACCGGGTATGGTGGCAACGGTCGATATCCGCACAGGCTCGAAAACTGTACTTGAATACTTAATTAAGCCATTCAATAAAGCAAAAGAAGCACTTCGCGAACGTTAATAACGCAGTGCCAAGCAAGCCTCCAGTATTGGGGGCTTTTTTGTGGATGTAAGTCTTTCAAAAAACGCTATAATATCCGCTGATAGAGGATCTAAAGACGTTATGCCATTTACACTTGCCGCACAGTTTGAATATGAAGAAGACATAAAAAAAAGTCGTTTTCAAGCCATCGCAGTTTCTGTGGAAAATGAACAAGCCGTTAAAGAATTTCTCGAAGCCAATAAAGATATTTCAACAACACATCAGTGTTGGGCATGGAAAATTGGACATACCGTACGTTTTAATGATGATGGTGAGCCTTCAGGCACAGCAGGTCGGCCCATTCTAGCAACCATAGAAGGGAATGACCTAACCAACGTGTTGGTCTTGGTTAATCGCTGGTATGGTGGAATTAAGCTCGGGACAGGGGGCTTGGTACGTGCCTATGGTGGCTGTGCAGGTCAATGCCTGTTGCAGGCTGAAAAAATTGAACTTATTGAGAAGAAAAAAGTGCAATTTAGTTGTCAGTTTAATGAATGGGCAATTTTCCAATATGAACTCAATCAGCAGCAAATTGAATTTCAGGAAGACTATACAGCGCAGGGCGTAAATGTACTTGCATCATTGCAAATTCATCAAATCCAACCGCTACAGTTAAAGATTCAAGATGTAACTCGCGGACGCGAACAACTGCATATCGTCGAGGCTGCTGAAGATGAATGAAATAGATCCATTATTGAAATATCGAGAGCAACATAAGCATCGTCTGAATTATATGCCTTGGTTGTATTGGTCACTCAAACCGAAAAATCGTGGTTGGGCTGAAGCTTGGCAACAGGAATATCAAGACTATCTCAAATCGATGGAAACCGTTGAAATTGGTGAAAACTGTTTTATATCGCCATTGGCTCATATTTTTGCCGAACCAGGACGTAAGATTGTTATTGGAGATAACAGCTTTATTGCGGCGGATTGCACTTTGCATGGCCCAATAGAAATAGGCAATGAAGTGGCGATCAATCATCACTGTATTTTAGATGGTGGGCGAGTGGGCATCAAAATTCACGATCAGGTTCGTATGGCGGCATATTGCCATTTATACGCTTTTGATCATGGAATGGATGTCAATCAACCGATCTATCAGCAGGCTGTACGATCACAAGGGATTGAGATAGAGCGTGATGTTTGGCTAGGTGCGCATGTTGGAATCAAGGATGGCATTCACATTGCTGAGCAGGCTGTAGTCGGCATGAACAGTATGGTGACGAAAAATGTTGAAGCGCGCGCAATAATTGCGGGAAATCCTGCAAAATTCATTCGATATCGCGAATAAATAATCGCCAAATAGGTCATAAATCGTTTTTATGCTTACACAAATGCATGCACAGTGAAACAGAGTTGTGATAAGTTAAAAATAACAAACAACATTTTATAGCCAAGCAATAATAAAACGAGGGCTAATCATGAAACGAGTTATCGCCTGTATCGACTCTTCTCCATGCATTAATGCACTAGCTGATGCTGCTGCTTGGGTTGCTAAACAAACTCACCGCGAGTTGGTTTTACTGCAAATACTTGATTACTATCCGGCAAGTTATCACTTAGGTGAAATCAGTGGCGTGATTGGGTTTGAAAGTAATGCCATGCTCTTGAAAGAACTCGCGGAGTTAGAACAAAAACAAAGTGATTTAGCGTTAGATTATAGTAATAACTTGCTCAAACACATTTCTGAAATGATCCAAGATAAGCATGGTATTCAAACCACCCATATTCAGGAAAAGGGCGACTTCTTAGAGCAAAGTTTTAATGTACTGCAAGATGACGATATTGTTTTAATTGGTCGCGTGGGTGAACGTTCAGCAGAGCGCAATAAGCCGCTTGGTAGTAATGTTGAAAACTTTATACGTGGTGCAAGTTGTACAGTTATGACTGTAGGGCCAACGTTTAAACCACCGACTCGTTTTATTTTTGCCTATGAATATTCGCCTAAATGTGTTGAGTTAATGAAGCGTGTGGCACAAAGTGACCTACTCAAACTTTTACAATGTCATTTGGTCTATGTTGGAGATCACCCACAAATCTTGGATGATCCAAAAAATTATTTAACCAATGCGGGGCTCGATGTGGTGACGGAATACCGCTATGGCGATGTTTCGGAAAATATTCTGGACTATCAACAAGAGCATGGTATCCAGTTAATCGTACTGGGGGCATTTAGTCACAGTAAAATCCATCAGTTCTTCTTGGGCAGTATTACCACCAGTATTTTCAGAAATTCGAGTGTTCCACTGTTGGTTGTAAAATAAGATGAAACAACAAATAGGTGATTTAATAGACAGAGAAATGCGATTAAATAAATAATAAGTTGTTGTTTTAAAAACAATCAGAGTTATCCTCATAAATTGTGGATAACTCTGTGCGTAGTGTTTGTAAGTAGTTGTTTTAAAAATAAAATATTGTATTGATTATTTTTTATACCTTTATTCGAGGTGGCTAAAAAACACCTCGATTTAGATTATTTAACGATTGCAATCGCAAAACCATCATGACCTTTACAACCTACAGTTTGAAGTGCCGTGCAGGATAAAATTTTCGGATGATTTTGCATGGCTTTGAACATATCACGGATACCTTCAATGCTTGGTTTGTGGTTTTCAGCATTTAGAATCTCACCTGCACGAATTACATTGTCTAAAACAATCACTGTACCTGAATGAGATAAATTTAAGCTTAATTCTAAATATTCAGGGTAGCTCTGTTTGTCTGCATCGACAAAAATAAAGTCAAAAGGTTCGGTATCTTCAGGAAGGGCGCGTAAAATATCTGCCGCACGACCACATTTCAGTTCTATCGTTTGTGCAAGCTTTGCATTATCAATATTTTCTTGACCGAGGGCAGCATGTGTATCACGACCTTCAATGGTCAGAATGTAACCATCTTCAGGTAATGCACGTGCTAACCACATGGTGCTATAGGCTGCAAAAGTTCCAAGTTCTAAAACGCGTTTACATTTGTTCATTTGGATTAACATTTGAAGCAGCATGCCTTGATTGGCCGCTACAGCAAGATGATTAGGAAAGCCACGTTCATCCGTATGTTGAAGTGTTTGGGTCAATATTGGATCTTCAGGAATTAAATGTGAATCGATGTAAGCATCAATGTCTGTCCACATTTGTTGCATGTTGTCGCACCTCGTGATTGATGCAAGCATTTTAAACCTTTCCACCAACATCGCAATTTATTGTTCTATATTTGAATATTTTATGTACAAAAAAGACCTCCGAAGAGGTCTTGATATGACGATGTAATGTTTTAGTAATTACACATTGATGAGCGACTTGAGTGATCAGGCCCCCAAGTACGGTAGCCTTGAGTATCAATATGAATTTGTCCGCTGGCATATAAACCTAATCCCATATTGAGACTCTGCCCGTGTTGTGACCAAAATTGGCATAAACGGAACTTGGTATTTTCAATATAACTGTAGTCTTCGGGCTGCGGGTACGCAGGTCCAATACGGAAATCAATCGCCGAGTTATATAGGTGACGAGATGAACTTGCACCACCGGCACATTGGTTCAAAGGCAAATCACGATAAACCGAAGTCACTTCAAAGTCCGTTAAGATATTTGCAGCAACTAAATATTTAAAGACACGTAAGGTCGCAATTTGGTTTTGCCATAATTCACGGTTAGGCACCATATATTCTGAGCGACCACATTTTTGCCAATCACGTGCAGTACGCATCAGCTCAAATGAAGGGATGATATTGCCTACACCATTTTTCTCTAAAAAGACTTCATAGTCTCGAACGCGACGTAAATTATCAACAGACGCTACCCATGAGTTGTACGCATAAGGCACCACTTTAGGCGGGGCTTGTCTGATGGTCGTCACTTTTTCTTGAGGTATGTAAATACGTTTACCGTCGGGAGTTGTAATAGTGTGACCTTGTTTTTGTGGTGTAGTTGTACAACCAATGAAAACAAGAGGAAATATTGCAACGGACAATAATCCCTTGAGTAAATGCTTCATTATAGAAATCAATTATTTATAAAATCGTTCTATTTTAATCCAATTTGATTGAGAAAATTTGAATAATTTGCAATGAAATGTGTGCTTTAAGTATAAAAAAAGATCAGCATGTGCTGATCTTTTCATGAAAGCGTAAAATTACTTTTCAAGATATTGTAATTTATCAGGTTTACCGTTCCATTCTTCACGATCGGCAGGTTGATCACCAATTTGAGTGATGTTCGGCCATTTTTGAGAAAGTTCAGTATTAAGTTCGATAAATACTTCTTGACCTTCAGGTAACTCATCTTCAGAGAAAATCGCGTTAGCTGGACACTCAGGTTCACATAGCGCACAGTCAATACATTCATCTGGATTAATAACAAGGAAGTTTGGACCTTCATAGAAACAGTCAACAGGGCAAACTTCTACGCAGTCTTGATATTTACATTTAATACAGTTTTCAGTGACAACAAAGGTCATGGCGACAGCTACCTAAAAAATATGGTTCTAATAAACTAATGGTGTATTTTAGGCAAAAAATAGGGTAACTAACAATTCCTTTTATTGATAATTATTATATGCAGTGCTGTTAAAATCACTAAAAACTGAACAATTTATGTAAATTTCACAATGAATGAGAATCATACTCAAAAACTAATTAAATTACATCTGTTTATCGAACAATATTTTTATGTGCATTTTAAGCATGAAACATTTTAGAACATTAATTTTTTATCAATTTATTCCTGAATAGCCGCAGTAGTAGATAGCAAACATTCACTAATTTACGCGTTTGAATGGTGTCAATGCAAAGAACACCTTCATTGGTGTTCTTTGCATATCTCATCTATCGCTTCTGCTCAATTTAGATTAAGTAAATCCTTTAAAGCGTAAAGCTGTTGTAATGCTTCACGTGGACTTAAGTTATCGATATCAATATCTGCTAAGGCATCAAGTACGGGCGATGTTTTTTCAACTTCAACTACGCGTTCAATGACTTCAGGCTCTGCGAGTGCCGAGAATAGATCGGTTTGTACAGCCGTATTGAGTTGCTGTTTTTGCTGAGTTTCTAATATACGAAGGCGATTTTGCGCTTCTTTGATCACAGCTGCAGGAATACCTGCAAGCTTTGCCACCTGTAAACCATGACTTTGACTCGCCGGGCCTTGTTGAACTTTATGCAGTAAGATCAGGTTGCCATTTAGCTCACGAGCAGTCACATGATAGTTATCTATATTGGCGTCTTTGCCTAACTCGGTGAGCTCAAAATAATGCGTTGCAAATAGGCATAAACATTTAATGCGACGCGTGAGATCGAGCACACATGCCCACGCCAAAGATAAGCCATCATAGGTACTCGTACCACGTCCGACTTCATCCATCAGTACCAATGATTGATTGGTCGCATGATGTAGAATCTGTGAGGTTTCAGTCATTTCCACCATGAAGGTTGATTTGCCTGTAGACAAGTCGTCGGCAGATCCGATACGGGTAAATATCCGATCGATCGGCCCTAATACGGCAGATTGGGCAGGGACAAAGCTACCACAGTAGGCTAATAAGCTGATTAAGGCAGTTTGGCGCATAAAGGTCGATTTACCGCCCATATTTGGCCCTGTGATAATCGCCATGCGGTGATTAAAGTCCAAACTAGTATCATTTGGAGTAAATGCTGATTTGCTCAGAGATTCCACAACTGGGTGACGTCCGGCTTTGATTTTGATCCCAACTTCAGGGCTATATTCAGGACGTGACCAATTTCGTAATCGAGCTTGATGGGCAAAATTGGCCAATAAATCAATTTGCGCTATAGCGGCGCTCATCATTTGTAAGTTGCCAATATCTGCACGTAGCTCATCAAGTAATAGCTCAAAGAGCATTTTTTCGCGCGCTAATGCACGTGACTCACTCGAAAGCACCTTATCTTCAAACGATTTCAGCTCAGGGGTAATGTAGCGTTCAGCATTTTTAAGGGTTTGGCGGCGAATATAATGATCAGGTGCTTGCTCGGCTTGTGCGCGAGTGAGTTCAATATAGTAGCCACTGACACGGTTATAGCCAATTTTTAAGGTTGAAATTCCGGTTTGTTCACGTTCTTTAATTTCAAGATCAATGAGAAATTGTCCTGCATGGTCACGAATTTTACGCAGTTCATCGAGTTCAGTGTCGAAGCCCTCGGCAATCACATTTCCATCACGTAAAAGCACCGGCGGGTTTTCTACGATGGCAGACATGAGACGCTCATGTAAGCCGTGAAAATCACCCATTTCATCATTTAACTGAGCGATCAGCTTAGATTGATGTGCCTGAATGATCGGTTCAAGTGCATGTCGAAGATAGGGAATTTGTGCACAAGTTTGACGTAACTGAACTAGGTCTCGTGGACGAGCCCTGCCGAGCGCTACACGAGATAGCACACGTTCAATATCGCCAATTTCTTTGAGAACTAAGCGGATCGGAGACTCATGATAGCCTTGCAGCATTGCTTGTGAGGCATCTAAACGCGCATCCAATAAAGCGGTATCTCGTAAAGGCTGCATCAAGGTACGACTCAATAGGCGGCCGCCCATCGCAGTTTGGCAATCATTGATTAGTTGGAACAGGGAAGTACCATGTTCAAATAGGGGATCAATCAGTTCTAAGTTACGACGAGTGACGGGATCGAGCGCCACGAAATCACTACTTTGTTCGAGTTGAATGCTGCGGATATGTGGTAAAGCGGTTTTTTGAGTGACTTTTGCATAGTGAATCAAAGCCGCTGCGGCAGCTTTCGCCAAAGGCAAATGGTCAATACCAAAACCTGAAAGTGTAGCTACTGCAAATTGGTCACACAGCGTTTTTTGCGCGTTATTTAAATTGAAGTCGACATTTGGACGTTTAGTAACAGGGCAGTCTAACTGACGTTTAATTTGCTCGACAATATTCGGGTCAATGAGATCTTCATCAATCAAAATTTCGCTCGGCATTAAGCGAGAAAGTTCGATTGCCAATTGTTCCAGTTGATAGTCCATTTGCTGAACTTTGAAAATACCTGCACTGAGGTCCAGTAAAGCAATCCCGATTTGATTTTGTTGTAAGCAGATTGCGACTAAATTAGAACTTTGATGAGAGGCAATCAGTGCATCATCCGTTAATGTCCCTGGGGTAATGATACGGACAATACCGCGCTCAACCGGCCCTTTGCCTGTCACCTCACCAATTTGCTCGCAGATCACCACCGTTTCACCTTTTTTTACAAGGCGGGCTAAATAGCCTTCAGCAGCATGGTATGGGACGCCAGCCATAGGAATAGGCTCACCATTGGCTTTACCACGATGTGTCAGTGTAATTCCTAAGAGTTTTGCTGCTTTATGCGCATCTTCAAAAAAGAGCTCATAAAAATCACCCATCCGATAAAACATCAGTGAATGCGGATTTTGCATTTTGACTGACATGTACTGTTGCATCATCGGGGTCAGGGTTGAAAGGTCAACTTTGGAATTATCAGCTTGCATGAAACGAAATACCTTAAAATAAAAATTTGTGCGCTGCTAAACGAAAAACACTGTTTTGATGAAAATTGGATTTAGAAAAAGTCCTTATATTTATTTTGTCTCTTCATTCAAAACCACAGGTGTACGTTAACAAATCGTGTTGCTGATTCTAGCAAAAAAAGTGGTAGGAAAATGCCAGAAAAGGTTTGTCTGCATGTAAAAAAAGCAGTCAAAATTTTATTTATAAACGCTAAAAAGTCTGTGTGTAAATTCAACAATGGATACATTTACAAAGCGATAAACTGATTCAAACATCAAGCTGCGCTTCAGCCTGAGCTAATCGATATTGGTTGCGACCGCTACCTTTTGCAAGGTAAAGTGCACGATCGGCAGCCTATATAAATTTTTGAATTTGATCAGATTCAGATGGAATGATCGTTTCCGTACCGATGCTAATCTTCACAAATTTAGACATATGGCTGGCTGGATGTGGAAGTTCGAGTGATTAAATTCTGCGTAATAAATCGGCAGCCAAAGGTTCAATTTTCAGCTTCAGTTAACACCCTAAAGAGGAGTAAAAAATCTTCGCTGCCATAGTGTGCAGCTAACTCACCATTTCGATTGGTGATTTGAGACAAAACCTCAGTAATTTGTGTGAGGCAGATGTCACCCGCCTGATGACCTAAATGATCATTTTAATTTTCAAAAAAATCGATATCGATCACCATGATGCTTAAAGGCTGTTGATGGCGTAGGGCATAATGCCATAGCTGTTCTAAAGCTCCTTATAACGGACGACGGTTTGCTAGCCCAGTCAGTGGGTCATGTTCTACCAACCCGCAACCATGGCAATATAAAAACGCATACCAACAAAGGCATAGATGATGACCAAGGCATACTTCATGGCTGCATGTAATAGCGCATCATTGTGATCATTACAAATCATAGTAAAGATGATAAATATGATCGCAACAGCGCACATCGAGCCTAGACAAGTATAAACATTAAAATAAGGGTTTAATACGGAAAAAAAAGATAAATCCCATGCAATCAGAATGATAAACACTACCCAAATATACAGAGGAATCTACAAAACTGCGTTATGGAATCACTTGATAAATCCCCGTACATGACAGGGCATACCGGAGAAAAATAATGATTCCGCGAAAACGAAATTCTTTCGCCACTTCATCACGGTAGAGCGGTTGATAAATGGATTATAAACTTGACGTAAAATATACTTTATTCAATATAGTTATGATTTAACCCCCAATTTCATCCAGATGAAGTGACTTTAAGCCTTATAATTTCATAATTCGATATGCGCATAAAATAATTAGGAAAAGTACACAATATTTTGTCTTTATTTTACAATAATTTATCTCCAATATAAGATTTATGTAAAGTTCAACGAGTGCCTTTTATAGTAACTACCTGAATAATGGCATATTCAAGTAAATGCAGAAATAAAAAAACCGATCCTGAGATCGGTTTTAAAATATGTAGATCGATTTAAATGCTGTATTGCCTTATGGTTTATAGAGGCCAAGTTCAATCAAATGCAAACGTAATATACGGCGTAGTTCGAGTACAGCTTCAGGGGTTTCTTGAATCGAATGACCCCCTTTAATGATTTTTTCTGAAACAGCACCCTCTAGATGAGCACTAGTGTATGGTACAATATCATCCGTCATAATATTTTTATCCTGACTGTTGGTGTTATTTCCCATAATTGAATGAAACTTCAAACCCTTACGCGGCTGAATATTTTCAGTGAGCGCGATAAATTTTGATTGATGACTTAAGTCACTTGGTCCATTTTGGATCAAGCCATGGTCAATTTCACGAAATAAATCTTTCAGGTCTTCTTCTTGAGTTAACACATCACCCATAGCCGATAAAAAAGCTCCTGGGAGTTTAATAATTTTTCGAGCGGCTTTGGTAAACCAGCGATCTGCATATTCTGTACCGCGATGAGGTGCAGCTAAAAAAATTGCGCGGCTGAAATTTGGAATATCTTCAATCACCATACGTTGCTTCACGACTGGAATATTTCGGTACTGATTTAATTGACGTGAATTCATCATTTTCAAAGCTGCTTGTGTGGTATCAGCTTGGCTGACCAGTAGTCGTGCAATAATGCCGCCCATACTATGACCGACTAGAACAGCATCTTTTTTAGCTGCGGCATTGGCGTCTACTTTGCTAAAGGTCTGAGTCAAAATGGAATAAATTTGGAAGCGGCTTTCAATAATCGGCATATTAGTTGAATAGAAGACTTGCCACACTTGATAATGTTCACGTAGCACTGAATCGCCCATAATATCGTTAGTCAGACGAATCCATGCTTCAGGGCTGCTAGCAAGACCATGTACCAAGACGATAACTTTCTTGTCAGGATTATATGGTTCAAGCATGTAGAGATGAGGCATCGTCAGTTTTTCATCTCGGTCAATCAGTGATAAATACGCTGCCTTACCCAAGTTATTTTGTGCTAACCAAAGACCATAAGGTGCAGAAAAATTGGCTGCAAGGGCATAGTTTTTATTGGCAATATTGACCTGTTCATATTTGTACGGGTCGTAAGCCTTAATTTGAAACTTATGCTGATTTAAAATTTGATCAACTGAAGTTGTGGTGCTTACAGGTTCCGCTGTTAAGGTTGCAGCTAAATAGCGCGCTTGATGGATATTAGGGTTTGAACCAGACGGATATTTAAAATCTATTGGGTTGATAATGTATTTGGCTTTGCCTGTTTCAACTGTATGTTCTTCGGGTAAAACCACAAGGAATTCGGAACCAAAACCATCTCGGCGGGTAATTGAACGTAAACCTGAGAAGTTGAGGTTATAGGTTGACATCAATTGTTCAATTTTACGATTTTTGAGTTCTGGGTAATGGCTGAAGTCAATATGATAGGTGGTTTGTCCGACTTTGATCTGTTGGGTGACTTCTTGCGGTTTATAACGTAGTGCATAGCTGCTAACCAGTTTAGCAATCCCTTGATTATAGAAATCTCGGATTTGAACTTGGCGGTTATCAAAAATACGGTCAGCAGGCGCACGTTTGGTTTTAAACATATAGGCGTAGCTATAGCGAATACTTTTATCCAGTAGCGTCAGCTGTTGATCTAAACATTTGTTATAAGTGTCTTGTTCAATTTTTTGTTTTTCTTCTGATTTGTGGCTACTGAGAAGACCTAATTTACAGGCTGAAGAAGACTCATATTCGATGGCTTTGGCTAAATATAATTCACTTGCCGTAGACAATAATTGTTCATCTTGAATTTGAGGGATCTGTTGTAGTTCATCAACACAGGCTTTCGGGTCTTCTATACACGCTTTGGCTTCACGACCTGTCATCGACAAGACATTTAAACTGGCTTCGCTGAGTTTGTTTCGAGAAATAATACTTTCACGTTCATTGGCAATAGAAACGTTGAGTTTTTGGTTTTTGACACTGACGACCTGACATCCACTCAGTACGCTGGTACTCATGATTCCAAGGAGCAGTATTGTTTTAGTATTTAGCTGCATAAAGGGGTCGCACATTGGGTTGAATATTTTCAAATCATACGATAATTGTCAGGATTTTCAATTCACCTTAAATGAAAAAAGACCGTTAAAACGGTCTTTTTTCAAAAGAATTTTCTAAATCGTTACAATTAAGATGTAGCTTTAGGTGGATTTAGAACTTGCCAAACATTCCAGCGACCTTGCTTTTCAATTTCTTGAATTAAACGATCAGCAACTTCTGCTTCTTGTGGGTATTTCACTTTATAGTTCTTTAAAACCTGAATGGCGTTCTTTTTTTGTTCCATCGCAATGTAGTTATTTGCTGCAGAAAGATACGCTTCTTGAACACCCGCTTTCATCGCTTTGTCTAGGTATGGAATTGCTTCACGTTGACCACCACCTTCAGATAAACCAAAACCGAACCAGAAGTTTGCTTCAGCATCATCTTGGTTGATTTTTAAGATACGCTGTGCGTAAGTTAGTGATTTAGTCGTATATACAGAACCTAAATCAAGGTTGCGTGCCATTACACTGGCTTTAAATGCACGAACTAAAACATCAAAAGAAGCGTTGTCTTTAGATGCAAGCGTATCTAGTTTTTGTGTCACTTCTTTAAGTTTAAGTTCAAAACCCTTACGTTCTTGGCGTTGTACAAAACGTGGTGGATAGTGACGCGCTTTACCTTCAACAAGCTGTAAGAAATCATCAATTTCAGTAATGTCGATTTCATTGTCACCTGCTAAAGCAGCAAATTTCATCGAACGTTCTTTGCTGTCAACAGTGGGGATAATCAGGCGGTTTTCTTCAAGGGTTAATTGCTTAGATGGGTCGGTTGGGCTAGTTACCACCATCTTAGTCACAGGCTGTGCTGCAGCTTTTTGTAAATTTAATTCAAAAGGAGGTGGTGCATCGTAGTTAAATGGGTTGAGTGCGTAGAAAGGTGGAGTCAGTTCAGGCTCTACAAAAATCATGGCATCTTTAGGTGCATTATTCTTAGTTGGGGCGCTTCCACAAGCGGCAAGGGTTAAAGCAATACAAGCAACTGCCAAGGGCTTAAGCGTCATATGATTCATCCATTAAATTTATTTTATACAAAAAAGCATGTTGGTCAGTCTAAAAAAACTCTGAACAACATGCAAGTTAAAGGCAACTTATTCTGATTGCTTTTGGTTAAGCCTTAGATTGACTACTTTGAGCTTCGCATTCACGGCGCACATCTTCAATGATTTTAAGTTCTTCCTGACTAAAAGGTTGTTCATTAAGCTGTTGCTTTTTGAACGTTGGGTCAAGGAGAGACAAACGCTGACACAAATTATTCATACGTTTTTCATTGTGCTGAATACGATCTAACAATACACGCATACCTTCTAACATTGGGTCAGTTTGGTCTTGTGTTGCAGCATACGGTTGGAAACCAATACTTTCTGCATAATCGCGACGACGGGTTTCCGCTTCATCTTTTGGTTTATCTTTGGTGATAAAGCGTGCTGGATTACCTACAGCGGTAGTATCTGCAGGAACTTCTTTGGTCACTACGGCATTTGAACCGACTTTGGCATTTTTACCTACCGTAAATGGGCCTAAGATCTTTGCACCAGCGCCAACCACTACGCCATCTTCCAAAGTTGGGTGACGTTTGCCTTTGTTCCATGTTGTACCCCCTAAGGTCACACCATGGTAAAGGGTGACATCATCACCAATTTCGGCCGTTTCACCAATCACCACACCCATACCATGGTCAATGAAGAAACGACGACCGATTTTCGCACCTGGATGAATCTCAATGCCTGTGGCAAAGCGGCTAAAAGAAGACAATAAGCGAGCTGAGCCTTTACACTCTTTTTTCCAAAGTTCATGTGCCATACGATGCATGATCAAGGCATGAATTCCTGGATAAGTCGTTAAGACTTCGAGCGTATTTCGTGCAGCAGGATCGCGCGCGAATACAGCCTGTATATCTTCTTTGAGCTGCTTAAGCATTAGATTGATCCTCATTGTCTGTAGATTTTTTCCATGTTCCGTTATTTAAAGCCTGTACTCGGCTAAAGATGCCACGTAATAAGTGGTATTCCATACGATCTAATTGTATACGTCCAAATAGGCGACGCAAGCGTAAAGGTAATAATCTTGGATTTTTTGGATCCATAAATTCAATCTCTGCCAGCATTTTTTCAATATGCGGGTAGAACTGTTCCATCATTTCATGGGTCACCAAAGGTTCATCCCATTCCATATCGATGTCATCTGTAACATGCATATTGGCATCAGGATTTGCAGTTAACTCGGTATGAGCAAGGGCAGCCATGCGCATTTCATAGCAAATGACTTGAATCGCTTGGGCAACGTTCAAGACGCCATATTCAGTATTTACTGGAATAGTGACATGGTAGTTGGCCATTGCCAATTCCTCATTGGTCAAACCACGGTCTTCACGGCCAAACACCACGGCAATTTCTTGTTGTTGTTCGCAGACCGCTTTGAGAGACATTTCGGCAGCAGGGCGAGCGTCAAGTAATGGCCATGGGATGGTACGACTACGCGCACTGGTCCCAAAGACAATATGACAATCTTTAATGGCTTCTTCTAATGATTCAACGATTTCAATTTGATCAATTAAATCGACAGCACCGGCAGCCAAGGCATTAATGTCTGGATGCGGGTAAGTCTTAGGTGCAACTAAGACCAACTTTGAAAGTCCCATGGTTTTCATGGCACGTAATGCACTACCAATATTTGCGGGTAATGTTGTATTCACCATGACAATACGCACATGGGAGAGATGTGCTGAAACCGCAGCATTGTCAGTTTGATTCATGATATTTCCAATATGTTTATTTAAAAAAGCAGTTCAAACAGCGTTTAAACTTTAAGAAAATTGATTGGCTTCTGCTTGGTATAAATCCATGGCATCATCCATGCTCATCCCATCTGGCGGTGGAGGAACTTGCGCAGGAATAGAGGCTTGTTCATAACTTACCGCTTTGGCTGCTTTGGATTTGACATGATATTCGACATGCAAAGATTCTTTACCGAAGTAGTCACGCAGCTTAGACAGTAATTCATCTAGTGGGGCAACTTTCCAGTTTAAGCCCAAATGAATGTCGGCCGTCGCATATGGATAGTCTATATATAACTGCACAGGGATATGCGTACACATATCGACATTGCAAAAAGGCAGTAAAATATTTTGGATGTCGCGTGATAGCGTTTTACTAAAATGTTCAGGTGTTAATTTAATTTGAATGGCATTGGCACGTTTTTGACGGATTTCATTCAAACTGAAGGCTTTAGTTAAGCGACCCATTGGCCGATCAAAACCTTCACGTTCGTAAATTTCACCTTCAATGACCACCACTTTTTCGTTTTGAATCACATCTTTGAAGCGGTTAAAACGTTCGTGATTCGCAGACACTTCAATACGTGCAGTACCATCATCGAGCGTCACCATCATGCGGTTCGGGAAGTTGGCAACATCGACGACTAGGCCTGCAAATACTGTAGTGACACCACGTCGTGTAGGCGTAAGCTCATTAATGCGCTGTGAAATAAAGGCTTTTAGCTCTGATCGATACACATCGATCGGATGACCTGTTAGATAAAGCCCAAGAGTATCTTTTTCACCTTTAAGACGAACTTCATCTGACCACGGTTTAACAGGTTTAGAAGGTTTACGCTGAACTTCTTCAACTTCACCAAATAAATCCATCATCCCTGTTTCGCGGTTAGTGCGGGCTTGGTCAGCCGCTTGTACAGCTTCTGGCAATTGCGCCATCAAGTTAGCGCGCTCTAATCCTAAACAATCCAATGCGCCACCACGAATCAATGCTTCAAGCGTGCGCTTATTGATTTTTTTTAGGTCAATACGATGGCAGAAGTCAAACAGATCTTTATATGGGCCATCTTGGATACGTGAGTCAATCACAGACTGCATGGCAGCTTCACCGACACCCTTGATCGCACCTAAACCATAGACGATGGTTTTTGGATCGCTGGCATGGAAATTATATAAAGACATATTGACCGAAGGTGGCAAGACTTCAAGACCATTAATACGACAGTCATCGATCAAGAACACCACGTTATCGGTATTCTGCATTTCCGAGGTCATCACTGCTGACATAAATTCAGCAGGGAAATGTGCTTTTAACCAAGCGGTTTGATATGCAACAAGGGCATAGGCTGCGGCATGGGATTTGTTAAAACCATAGCCTGCGAATTTTTCCATATAATCGAAGATATGGTTGGCCGTATCTGCATCAATACCTTTGGTTGCAGCACCCTCAGTAAAGATCTGACGGTGCTTAATCATTTCTTCGACTTTCTTTTTACCCATAGCACGACGAAGTAAATCCGCACCACCCAAGCTATAGCCAGCACAGAATTGCGCTGCCTGCATTACCTGTTCCTGGTACACCATAATGCCGTACGTCGGTTCAAGGACACTTTCCAGTAATGGATGTAAGTATTCAAACTCGCCACCATGCATACGGAAAATAAAGTCAGGAATTAGATCCATCGGGCCCGGACGGTATAACGATACGAAGGCAATAATTTCTTCAAACTTACTTGGACGTGCCTCTTTCAGCATTTTTTTCATGCCGACGGATTCAAACTGGAAGACCGCTGTGGTATTCGCATCTGCGAACACGGCATAGGCAGGTTTATCATCCAAAGGAATCAAGGAAATATCGACAGGTGTAGTGATATCTGGACGGGCATTGATGTGCTTAATGGCATCTTCAATTACCGTTAAGTTACGTAAGCCCAAGAAGTCGAATTTGACTAGGCCGGCAGCTTCCACATCGTCTTTATCGAATTGGGCTACACGGTTAGTCCCATCTGCATCACACAGTACTGCTGAATAGTCGGTTAACTTGGTTGGTGCAATGACCACACCACCGGCGTGCTTACCTGTATTACGGGTAATGCCTTCAAGTTTGAGTGCCATTTCCCAAATTTCGGCAGCATCGTCGTTATCAGGATTCGATGGGTTGGTGACAATATCTTTGAGCTGTGGTTCGGCCTCAATCGATTCTTCCAAACTTAAACCTAAAGGCTTGGTTGGAATCATTTTAGAAATACGGTCAGCCAAACCATAAGATTTACCCAAGACACGGGCTACGTCACGAATTGCACCTTTTGCCGCCATGGTACCGAAAGTTGCAATCTGAGAGACCGCATCTCGACCATAAGTGCGTGCAACATAGTCAATAACACGGTCACGACCTGCAATACAGAAATCGACGTCAAAGTCGGGCATTGATACACGTTCAGGGTTTAAGAAACGTTCGAACAGTAGGTCATAACGTAGTGGGTCTAGGTCGGTAATTTTTAAACTATAGGCAACCAAGGAACCTGCACCCGAACCACGGCCTGGACCAACAGGGACGCCATTACCTTTAGACCATTGAATAAAGTCCATGACAATCAGGAAGTAACCTGGGAATTGCATGGTCAGGATGATCCCAACTTCATAAGCCAAACGTTCATCATAAGGCTTACGAATTTCTGGCCAGTCGTCACCACGTTGTTCGACAGGGTACAAATGCGCTAAACGTTCTTCTAAACCTTCTTTTGATAAATGTTCAAAATAGGTGTCAATGGTATGACCTTCAGGGATTGGATAATCGGGAAGGTCATGGAAGCCTAAGCGTAATGACACATTACAGCGTCGTGCAATGTGATAGGTGTTTTCAATAGCCGTTGGAATGTCTGAAAAGAGCTCAGTCATTTCCGCTGCAGTTTTGAAATATTGTTCAGGGCTATAATTTTTAGGGCGACGATTGTCACCAAGGACATAACCATCGGCAATACAAACACGTGCTTCATGTGCCTCGAAATCTTCTTTACGTATAAAATGCACATCGTTATGAGCAACCACACCAATGTTAAATTTCTTCGCAAGTTTTACTGCTTCGTGAATAAAGTCTTCTTCACCCGAGCGCTCAGTCCGTGTAATCGCTAGATAAACACGATTGCCAAATTTTTCGACCCATTCAGCTAACAGAGGTTCAGCTTTTTGCGGGTTGGAAGAGCAAAGCATTTTGCCGACATCACTTTGCATACCCAGTAAAACAATCAAGTCTTGATGTTGATTTAAAATCCAATCTTTTTTTACGCAAGGAATATCAAGCTGTTGACCTGAAATATAACCTTCAGAAACCAACTCTGTTAGACTGCGCCAACCTTTATTGGTCATCGCTAGAAGAGTAGCTTTGTGCTCAGCATCATTCAAACGAAGGGTCGAACCAAAAATCGGTTTAATGCCTTTATCTAAGCACTTTTTATAGAATTTTACAGCAGCATGTAGATTTGAAAGGTCAGTAATGGCCAGAGCGGGCATTTCATCTGCAGCTGCAGCTTTTACAAGATCAGGTATACGTACAATAGATTCAGTAATGGAAAATTCTGTAAAAATACCAAGATGTACAAAGTGCATAGATGAGTCCCTGCGAAAACAGCTGCTGATTTTAGCATGCTCTGAGATCAAACTTGCGTTTATTGCATGGCTTTATACAGATTTATAAATTCACTGTTTAATCAATAAACGCTGTATGATAATCACCATTTAGCAAGCAATACCTTGATTAACTAAAAAGCTATCAATTTGCTATTTTTAAAGTTGAAGAGTAGATTGCCAATATAGGGTAAATCATAGTTATGCGGCTCTTTCAGCACGCATTTTGCATGAGTCGGTGAGAGTAAAATCACATATGCAACTTCATTTGGATTGGCTAATTTTGCACTTTTGGTAAAGTCTTTTACAAATTGTTGATAGTCATATTGGCTTATCAGATGTTTTGACCCAATTTGAATTTTATCGCGTATTTGAGTGGATTTATCCCATTCCATCCAAACATCCCCTTTGGTTTGTCCAAGTTGGGCGAAGCTGCTTTTATTTTTATAGAATGAATCATTTTTAACTTGAGGATTGTCCTCTGCATAAATTTCAAATTTTAGAAATTTACCTTTTGATGTGACATGAAATTCAGTATTGCCGGTACATTCTGAATATTCATATTTAAGCTTTACTGGATTTTTGCTGATTAATGCATTTGCTTTTGATGCAGGCAAGGGTAAGGTTAAGTCAATATCATTTACTTTAATACTAGTCACATAGTTATAATCAGCAATGGATGCAGATGTTGCTGAAGTGATCAATATTGCTGTTGTGAAAAAAATTTAAGCGGAAAATTTTTGCTGTCAGTGTTGTTTGCATGGGGAATATAAAATCCTGTTCTTTTGATATTTTGTACTCATTCAAGTTTTTGTAAACGTAATATTGAAGGTTATATTTTAAATTTTATGGTGTTGCTAATTTGCCGTCAAAATAATTTAAAACTAAAAAAAATTTTGGTTTAATTGCGGCATTAAAAACTAAATTTTAGAATCTAAGAAACTAAAAAGCCCTCCGAGGAGAGCTTAAATATATGAATTATGCAGGCTTAGCGCAGTTTCGATAACCAGTCCCCCAGACTTTGTACAATTTGCACCAAAATCAACAAGACAATGACGGTCATGATCACCACGCTACTATCAAAACGTTGATAACCATAAGAAATGGCAAGGTCACCGATACCGCCTGCACCTACTGCACCTGCCATCGCTGTTGCGCCAATTAAGCTAATGGTTGCAGTTGTTAAGTTCAAAATTAAAGAGCTACGAGACTCTGGTAGAACAAATTTAGTAATGATTTGCAGCGGAGATGCACCCATCGCTTGAGCAGACTCAATGATGCCGTCATTCACTTCAAGCAACGAAGTTTCAATCAGACGACCAATGTAAGGACCAACATAGATTGTGAGGGGAACAATTGCAGCCCAAGTACCAATTGAAGTACCCACAATGACTTTGGTCAAAGGGATGACCGCAATCAAGAGGATAATAAATGGCAATGAACGCAGCGCATTCACAATCGGGTTCAAACCATGGTAGATGACACGATTAGGCAAAATGCCTTGTGGACGTGAGACATATAAAATCACGGCCTGGATAAAACCCCAAATACAGCCGAAGAGCATGGCAAAGAACACCATGTGAAAAGTTTCTTGTAGGGCAGTGACGAACTGATCCATAGACAAAGAACTTTTCCAAAAGGGTGCTGTAATTTGAGTCAGCCATTGAATAATTAAATCTCTCATTGCTGAACTCCTGCTTGAGTGACTTCAACGCCATGTTGTTCTAAGAACGCCACCGCTTGTTGAATCAATGCTGCATCACCTAATAGCTGAACGAACATTTGTCCAATCACCGCACCATTAATTTCAGTCATATTGGCAAACAAAATATTCAGGCTAATATCAAACTGTTTAATTACCGCTTGAATGACGGTTTCCTGTGCCGAACTGCCCAGAAATTTTAAACAATAAATACTGTTATGGTTTTGATTTTCTAGATTATTTAAAATATTAACAGGAAGCTGTTGCTGCAATACAGTTTGAATAAAGTTTTTGGTTGTATTGTGTTTTGGCTGACTAAAAATCTCTAAGGTTGAGCCGTGTTCGATGATTTTCCCTTGTTCCATCACCGCAACATAATCACAAACAGATTCAATCACATCCATTTCATGGGTGACCATCACAATAGTAATGCCTTGTTCTTGATTGATTTTCTTTAATAACGCCAATACCGATTTGGTAGTTTGCGGATCGAGAGCAGAAGTTGCTTCATCACACAGTAAAATTTTAGGATGATTGGCTAGCGCACGGGCAATCCCGACACGTTGTTTTTGACCACCAGAGAGCTCATCTGGATAAGCATTTTTCTTATGTTTTAAGTCAATAAATTCGAGCAACTCTTCTAAACGTTTTTGGCGTTCAGCTTTAGCTACACCTAAAAGTTTAAGCGGCATTTCAATATTTTCTGCAACAGTTTTGGTTTGCAGTAAATTGAAGTGCTGGAAGATCATGCCAATATTGGTTCTTTCTTGACGCAGCTCTGCCGAATTTAAAGCAGTAAAGTCTTTATCATGAATAATAATTTGCCCTTCACTAGGACGTTCTAGCAAATTAATTAAACGGATTAAGGTACTTTTGCCTGCACCACTGTAGCCAATTAAACCGAAAATACAGCCATCTGGAATGTCCAGATTAATCTGATCCAGTGCTGTAACGGTTTGGCCTTTTAGCTCAAAATGCTTGGAGATATTTTTAAATCGGATCATAGCGTCAAAAAAGGGTTCAAAAATGAAAAAACAGGCAAAGTAAACTTTGCCTGTTTATTTGAAGAAATTATATTACTATTTTGCTTCAGTGAGGTAGCTAGTTGGTTTGTTTACATCAATTTTAGTACCACCAAAATGTTCATCGATGTAAGCTTTAACAGCTGGAGTGTGATAAAGCGCGCCTACTTTTTGTAGTACTGGGTCATTTTGACGGTCAGCAGCAACAGCAAGAATGTTCACGTTCATTTTTGTACTTTGATCGATTGGCTCATAGTAAACCGCATCTTTTTGTACGTTTAAACCACCTTCCATTGCAAGGGTATTACCCAAAACAATCGCATCAACTTCGTCTTTAACACGAACCGCAGTCGCCATTTGGATTGGCTTGATTACGATTTTCTTCGCATTTTCAGTGACATCAGCAGGTGTGCCTTTTACATCGTCAAAATCAGCTTTAAGTTTGATTAAGCCAGCAGATTGAAGCAGTAATAATGCACGTGATTCGTTTGCGCCATCATTTGGAATCGCAATTGTTGCACCTGTTTTGAACTCTTCAAGTTTTTTGACTTTGCTTGAATAGATACCCATTGGTTCTAAATAAGTTGTCGAAAGCGGTGCAATTTTATCTTTATTGTTGTCGTTAAACGCAACCATATAGGCATATGATTGGAATGCGTTAACATCAATTTCTTTATTCGCTACAGCAGTGTTCATAGACACATAGTCAGTGAAGTTTTTCACTTCAAGTTTAATGCCAGCTTCTTTGGTTTCAGGAAGCGAAGCAATGTAGCGCCAAATATCAGCATCCGAACCAGTCGAAGCCATGGTGACGGTTTGCACTTCTGCAGTGTCTTTTTGTTGTGCTGCGTCAGTTGCAGGAGCTTCTTGTTTACCACAGCCTGAAAGGCCCACAGATAAACCGAGAACTAATCCTAGGAGCTTTTTCATATATTCACCCGAGTAAATTTATAAAATTAATAAATTCACAAATCATATTATGGAGAGATTTACTTAAGTCTTTTATCAGACAGGCTGATAGATGCTTAATAATTTAAAATGCTACACAGACTTATACAATTAGATCTGAGTCTATTTCCAAATGGGAAAAGATAGCCATTGCAAGCTGCTGTAAACAAAAGATTTAATAAAGCAAATCTCTATATTTCGCTAGGCATCATATCAATTTTTTATTATTCAATATAGTGATTTAAAAAGTTATGCTTAGCACCAAAAATGTATATGGAATATGTTTAATTAAATAATTTAATAAGTAAAAACAATATATTATTTATAATTAAACTATTTAAGTGCGTCATTTGTATAAGTTTAGGTCTATATAACAAATTTTAAAATGTATTGCTGAAAAAATGATAAAAATGAAATAAGTCCTGTCATACACAAAATTTGTAACATTCATATGTGAAAATAACGGAGAGCTTCAATCTAATCTGCATTGAAATCTTTATTGATATATTTGAAGTTCAACTCTGATTCATGGTTTTTCAAAATCTTAGATCTAAATCTGAGGAAGATTGAATCCGCTACATTGTTTAATATAAACTGCTTAATAATTGATCATAATAAATTACTATGTGAGGCACGCTATGTCAAATCAGTTTGATTTCGTCTCAGTTGTAAAAAAGCCTACGGTTCATTATGGCGGTAGATCGGTGAGCCATGTTTTAAAAATGGAAGATGGTAGTCAAAAAACCATCGGTGTATTTTTGCCATCAGAGCAACCCATGACGTTTGAGGCACATGTGAAAGAGCGTGTTGAAATCACATCTGGGCAGTGTGTCGTGCAAATTGGGGAGCAGGGCGAGTTTGTTCAATATACGTCTGGCGAAAGCTTTATTGTTCCACAAGATTCTATTTTTAAAGTGCAATGTACCGATGTTGTCGACTATGTATGCCATTTTGATTAAGCATGCTTAGACAGGTTTGCAGTTGCTTCAGCTTTCCAACTTATGATTTTTTATTTCTAAGTCATAGCAATTGATATTTTTATTGCTTAAACCCCGCACTTAGCGGGGTTTCTTATACGATTCAATGAATGATTTAGCTTTCTTATACGAAATCCTGTAGTAACTAAAATTATGGTTTTTAACATCATCTATAGCCACTGTTTGGCAGAGTTAATGTGCTTTGGTTTTGCTGTGAATAAATATTCAATTAGCAAAATGGAATGTGCAAATAATCACTACGTTGTATTTCATAAAGCACGTGACGGTTTAATGGGTGTTCTGCTGGTACAAGCTGATGATTAAACTCGCGTACTTTATGCATACCTATGCGTTGCATGACACGTTCTGATGGTGTGTTCAAACTTGCAGTGAAGGAAATAACTTTATCTAGTCTTAAGTTTCTAAAAGCATGTTTGAGTACAGCTTTTGCTCCATCGGTGGCATAACCTTGATGCCAATATTGCGGTAGTAGTCGCCAGCCGATTTCAGGTGCATCGGCTATTTCAAACTCAGGTGGGTGTACGTGTAAGCCGATAAAGCCAATAAATTCACCTGTGGCTTTTAGCTCTACAGCGTATAAGCCCCAACCACGTGTTTCGATAGCATCTTTTAAGCGTTGCAGAAATGCAGTGGCTTCCTCAGCATTGAGCTTTTTGAGGAAATAACGCATGACCTCATCATCTGCACACATGTGGATGAATGGAGCAGTGTCGGAGTCTTGCCATTGGCGGAGGATAAGGCGAGGGGTTTGAAGTTGGATAGTCATGTAAATTCAGATATTGTTGAAAGATTCATGACTTTCTTTGATGATCTTGAGTCTTTGACCAACAAATTTTTTATAAGTCCTTAATTGAGTTTCAGTAGTACTAATGATGTATTGATCTGAGTGGATAGCTAATTTTCTATTCATGGCTTTAACAAAATCGATAGATACATGGCTTATACCACTTGGGAATAAATCAGACTTATTAATCATATAGGCTATTCTGGGCGAAATTGGGTAAAAAAAGTCTGCTTCTTCGCTAGAAGGAGCATTTAAATCATTTTCATTTATGTTTGGATGGACATTAATGATTGGATGATCCGAGGTTATAAAGTCTTCATCAGAGATGTTGATCAGCAAACAATGTTTATCAATTTTACGAGTTTTGAAAAAATCTACTCCGATATTCATACCAAACATATAGCTTATAAACCACCAAGAATCTTTATAGATTGTTTGCACGGTTGAATTGGTTTGAGTGGCTAATATTTTATTCCGAAAAGGGGCTGTTCTAGCGATTTGATGACCAAAAAAATTCATAAAATTAATCATGTTTTCTAGTTCATCTAAAATTTTTAAATTCTTTTTTTGTAATTCTTCTAAAATTTTATTTACATTATTTTCTATAGCTGTATGTATGTTCTCTAAAGTATTGCTTTTAATTGCTTCAATATGAGCTTTAATCTGTTTATTGTCTGTAATTGATGATAAGTAAAATTTTTCTATTTCTAAAATTTGTATAAATGGATCTAAAAATGACTTATGGATTTTTTGTAATGCTTCTGGTGATTGAGCTGATAACTGTAAAATAAACTGCAATTGTTCATTGCTAAGATGTCTAGCTTGATATAAATCTTTCTCCTTTGCAATTGCTTTGACACTATCACAAGCTATTTTAAATTTTTTGGTTGTATACCAAACATCTGAATTATTAGTAGACCAATTTTTTAGGTAATTAGCCCATACATAATGATTTTCTCTCTTTATTTGCAATTGCTTGGGTGTGAATTCCCATTGGTTTGTTGTCGGCATATAAGTTTTTATTGGGTGTAATGCGTAAGCGTCCGCTGAATCCCATACCAATTTTTAATTCGATTCAGGTTTCCAGCAGTGCGGCAGCAATTCTTCAATTTGGGTCACTTTGTGTGTCGGCAGCCTTTTCAGCACATCACTTAAATAGGCA
>NZ_VOZH01000031.1:0-38781 GCF_013419875.1 Acinetobacter sp. YH12049
AAAATGTGGTGTTTCTCGGGGCTAGCGGAGTAGGAAAAACGCACTTATCTATGGCATTAGGCTATAAGGCCATCATGAACAACATTAAGATCAAGTTCATTACCGCCGCCGATCTCATGCTGCAACTGAGTACAGCCTATCAGCAAGGTAAACTGAAAACCTATATGCAACGTGCGGTACTGGGACCAAAGTTACTGATTATCGATGAAATTGGTTATTTACCGTTTGGACGTGAAGAAGCGAATTTGTTCTTTAATGTGATTGCCAAGCGTTATGAAAAAGGCAGTACGATATTGACGAGTAACTTACCCTTTAGCCAATGGTCTAAGTCATTTGCGGATGATGTTACGTTGACCGCTGCGATGTTAGATCGGCTATTACATCACTGTCATGTGGTACAGATATCGGGTGAGAGTTATCGTTTGAAGGATAAAAAAAGAATTGGGATTCAGCCCCAGGTTGAAACTTAATACGAGATCAAAGGGGTCAATTTTACTTTGCCATTTGTAAGGTAAAAGGGGTCAATTTTAGAATGCCGTTGACAGAAATGAGTGCTTTCATCTTTTACTAATGATTTTTCAGTAGTAGTACGGGAAAAACTAACTTTAAGTAAATTAGGATTTTTTGTAAAAACGTATTCAATAATTGACTCAGCTTGTTCACTAGTCACTTTTTCAGCTAATACATTGAATGCAAATTCAAATAATTCATCTTTATAATATATACGTAAATAGCTTATACCAAAGCTTTCTCTAAAAAATTGATATCTATCTGAAAAATATAAATTATTTTTTCCTTCAAGCAATACTTCGTAATCTTCAATATAAACTTTAGGTGGTTCACCTTCACAGTCAAATTGAAATAATATTTGATCCAGTTCAGAAATATTTATTACATCACCAAAAGATCTTGATAGATCTTTTGGTATGTCATTAATAAAAATTTTAATCATAATTTACTTAAATATTGAAAAAATCATATGAGTTCATTTCTAAGTTTCCATACTCAATCATTTCTCGTAAGTGAGAAGTTGAGATGTCTAAATTTAATTGATCCAATATATCAAGTAATTCATTTAATCTCTTTTGGAGACCATAGCCATAACCTGAAATTAAAGGTAAAAGATTCTGTCTGATAGCTAAATCTAATGCAGTTAATGGGTTATCTGTATAAAGTTCTAATAAATTACGGCCTTTATGACAATATTGCTGGATAGCTTCTTTTTTTCTATGGCTTACTACGATAGGACGGCCTAAATCATGTTTTTTTATTTCTAAAATATTGATAACTTTCTTTAATGCTTCTTCTTCAAGAGGCTTTAAAGTTGGATTTTGAGATCTCCCGAAAAGCCATTCGGCATCCTTATAAGTAAGTGGATAAATATCTTGTAATCCTTCTGTAATACTACTAATTTCTTCAGATTGCGAATTATCGATGTTAATAATAGTAGCTCGATTTAAGATACGTGGTGATAATTTTTCGGTCGTTTCATCATAATTAATAGTACCAATAAATCTAATATTATCTGGAACCTTAAGCACCTGGTTACCTAGATTAATTTCTTTAGATTTATAATCAGATTGTCCCATAAATGATGACCAATAATGTTCTATAGGACTAAGATTAGCTTCGTCTAATAATATATATGCATTAGGTTGATTATCTTCAATTTTTTCTTCACTTATAGAGCCTAAAAAATTATAAACACCACTATTTGATACTTGGAAACATTCATTCAACGGATTATAAAAGCCTATTAAATCTCTTTGGCTAGTCCATCCTCTAGCTACTGCTACATTAAGCAAACGATTTTTAATATTCTGTTTTTCACAAAAGTGTTTAGCTAAAGATGTTTTTCCAACTCCTGGGGGACCGGCAAGGAAAGTAATAAAAGTTTGTTGGGTAGCTATCATTAAATTAGCTAGCATTAATTTTGATACAAAATAATTTCTGTCTTTAGTGATCTTATAATGTAAAAAGTCGATGCAAGCTTCTTGCGCTTTAAGAAGATTTTCACTGAATTTTGATATTTCGTTTGAAGGTGTGCATTGCAAATTTACCAGATTATGTTTAATCGTTTCTTTTTTACTATAAAGATCCCAAAAAAGTTTAAATTCTAATGCACTGCTTCTAGCATCATTCATTAGCATTTTAATATCATCGCTAATTTTCGAGAATTGAACAGTAGCATCAGTCTTTTTATCTTTTAATTCCTCTATTTCTTTTTCTAAGCGTTCTTTTTCCCATTGCATGTGTTGAAGATTCTTTGCTGTATCTGCTTTTGTTCGCAGTTCTTCAAGTTCTTCCATGAGTACAGGATCAAAAGTTAAAGTTTTTTCTTTAGACTCTGTGCTTTGTTGTGCAAGTAACTCGGATCTAGCCTGATCAATACGATCCTGTATAGATTTTAACTTAGCTTCTTTTTCTTTTAATTGTTCACTAAATTCATTATCTTTTTCAAAATTAATAATTTTCTCAAAATCATTTTTATTAATTTTTACATAATTTTCAACAATATACTTACCTTTATCTGTTAAGAAAAAGTTTTCAAAATTTTGATAAATATTTTCAATATTTTGCTCTTCTTCAATGCTAATTTCTTTAAGTAAATCTATTTTATGTTGTATTAAATCTTTGGAATAAATATGTTTATTAACAGAGTTAGCTAAATGTTGCGGTGTGATTTCATTAATAGGTGTATTTCGCTTAGTTAACTTTTTTGTAAAAAAGCTAATAATTTCTTGATCTGAAGAATAGTCAAGATAATCTTTTAATCCTTGTAAAAATACTCCTAATTCAGTTAATTGGTTTACTAAGTAGACATTTTTTTCTTCGTTATATACTGTAAATTCTAAAATATCTTTTAAACTAATTTTATGAATAAATTCCTCAGGTAATTTAAAATTTTCCAGAGGCGTAGAAATTTTTTTAATAGTAATAACCTTACTATCTTTATCTTTAATTTCCCATTCTAATGGACCGTAACATTCACCTCTTCCATTAACTAAGAAAATTATTTTAGTTCCTGGAAAATTTTCAGTTGGAAGGATTATTTCTTTGTCATTTCTGTCTGGTAATTCAGACAAAATTAGATGAGCTACGCTATCGACTAAACGTATAGCATTTTGGCCATCAGCAATAAATTTTTTTCCAGTTTTATCGCTTATATCTTCATGTATCGCAATTTTAAATAAGGCACCTTTTTGAAAATATGAATTTATTTCATTGTATTGGTGTACTTCGATTTTCTTATCTAGTTCATGTTGTTCTAGTCGGACAATTCGTCCTTTATAGTCAATTTTGAACAATGGTTCTATATATCCTACATTAGGAAAACTTTCATGAGGACTTAATTTTCTAGCTACAATTTCCATGATATAACTTATATGTGTACCCTATCATAGAGGATAATTATATTAATTTTCCTAGAGTTAGGCTACATAATCTAAAGTCAACATAAGTAGAATGTGTTTTTTTTGATCTTATACAGGTGATTTTTTATATTCCTGTTATTTTAGTGGGATTAAAAATGTTTAAAACTAAAATTTTTAAAAAATATAATATAAAAAGTTAATGATTTTATTGTTTATATTAAATTAATAAAGCCAGTTAATATGTATTAACTGGCTTTAATTGAAGTCTATTATTAAAAAATACTAATATTAAAGCGCTGCAATCTGCTCCATATTCGCTTTAATCTTCGCCAACTGATCAGCAAATTCAGCAAGTTTTACTTTCTCGCCTTCAACCACAGCAGCAGGTGCTTTCGCCACAAAACCTTCATTGCCCAATTTAGTGGCAATTTGATCATGCTGTTTTTGCACTTTGTCTAAGTCTTTTTGCAGACGACCCAATTCCGCTTTAGGGTCAATTAAGCCCTTCATAGGAACGAATACAGACACATGACCAACAACAGATGAAGAAGATAATGGCGGTTGTTCGCCGTCAGCAAGGAAAGTAATGCTTTCAACTTTAGCTAATGCTTTAAACAACGGTTCAATACGTGCGATTTGCGCTTTTTCAGCATCAGTGGTGTTTTGAAGCAGAACAGGCAACAAGCGAGCATTACCTAGACCCATCTCACCACGGATGTTACGTACAGCACCAATTAAACCTTGAAGCCATTGCATATCAGCTTCAGCTTGGTCGTTAATGAGTGCTTGCTCAGCAACAGGGTACTGCGCCAACATAATCGTTTCGCCAACGATGTTGAGTTTCGGCGCAAGTGTTTGCCAGATTTCTTCTGTTAGGTAAGGCATCAATGGATGTGCCAAACGTAACGATGCCTCCATCACAGAAAGAAGAACACGACGCACTTCAGCTTTACGCTCAACTGATACGTTTTCGTCATTGAGAACTGGCTTAGTCAGCTCTACATACCAGTCACAGTATTCATTCCAAATGAACTCGTAAATCGCTTGTGCAGCCAAGTCTAAACGGTAAGTCGCAAATGCTGTTTGCACCGCTTGTTCCGCTTTTTGCAGACGGCTAACAATCCACTGTTCAGGCAATTCCCAAAGGTCTTGACGCACTTCTTGACCAATCACTTGCTCTTCGCAGTTCATCATCACGAAACGGGTAGCGTTCCAGATTTTGTTGGCAAAGTTACGGTAACCTTCAACACGTTTCATGTCGAACTTGATGTCACGACCTGTGTTTGCAAGCGCACAGAATGTGAAACGTACAGCGTCCGTGCCGTAAGATTGAATACCTTCAGGGAATTCTTTACGGGTTGATTTTTCAATCTTCGCTGCTTGTTTCGGGTTCATCAAACCTGTCGTACGTTTTTGTACTAAAGTTTCAAGATCAACACCGTCAATCAAGTCTAATGGGTCAAGTACGTTACCCTTAGATTTAGACATTTTCTGACCTTCGCCATCACGTACCAAACCGTGAACGTACACTGTTTTGAACGGAACTTGCGGTGTGCCATCTTCATTTTTCATGAAGTGCATGGTCATCATGATCATGCGGGCAACCCAGAAGAAGATAATGTCGAAACCAGTGACCAATACATCAGTTGGGTGGAAAGTATTTAAGAAATAGTTTTCTTTATCTTTTGCTTCGTCGCCAGTCCAACCTAAAGTTGAGAATGTCCAAAGACCAGAAGAGAACCATGTATCAAGCACATCTTCGTCTTGTTTTAATTCAACTTCAGGCGCAATGCCATTTTTCGCACGAACTTCAGCTTCATCACGACCGACAAATACGTTACCTTCAGCATCGTACCAAGCAGGGATACGGTGACCCCACCATAATTGACGCGAAATACACCAATCTTGAATGTTGTTCATCCAAGCCATGTACATGTTGCTGTATTGCTCAGGTACAAATTTGATCTCGCCATCTTTAACCGCTTTAATTGCAGGCTCAGCAAGTGGTGCAATTTTTACGTACCATTGGTCTGTTAGAAGTGGCTCAACGATCACGCCTGAACGGTCACCACGAGGTGGCTTCAAGGTATATGGTTGAATTTGGTCTAACCAGCCTTCAGCTTCCGCTTGAGCAACCAATTTTTTACGTGCTTCAAAACGTTCTAAACCAATGTAGTCCGCAGGTGCAGGAATGGTTTTAGAAATTTGCTCACCCGCTTTCGCGATGTATTCAAACTCAGCAAGAACTTCAGCATTTTTGTTGAAGATGTTGATGATTGGAAGTTCACAGCGTTTGCCCACTTCATAGTCATTGAAGTCGTGCGCAGGGGTGATTTTCACACAGCCTGTACCAAATTCTTTGTCTACATATTCGTCTTTTACGATAGGAACAGCACGGCCTGTAATAGGTAGGATGATGTTTTTGCCTACAAGCGCTGCATAGCGTTCATCATCCAGTGCAACTGCAACGGCTGTATCGCCAAGCAATGTTTCAGGACGAGTCGTCGCAACAACGATGTGATCTTTACCATCGTGGGTACGAAGTGACTTATCTTCAAAGAAGTATTTGAAGTGCCAAAGTGAACCTGCTTCTTCTTTATCAGACTCAACTTCTAGGTCAGAAAGGGCAGTTTGTAGTTTAGGGTCCCAGTTTACGAGGCGTTTACCACGGTAAATCAAGCCTTCTTCATGTAACTTAACAAACACTTCTTTAACGGCATTTGAAAGACCTTCATCCATGGTGAAGCGTTCACGTGACCAGTCTACAGATGAGCCTAGACGACGAATTTGACGGGTAATGTTACCGCCAGATTGTTCTTTCCATTCCCACACTTTTTCGATGAACTTTTCACGGCCAAGATCGTGACGGCTGATGCCTTCAGCACCCAATTGACGTTCAACAACCATTTGCGTTGCGATACCTGCGTGGTCGGTACCCGGCTGCCAAAGGGTATTTTTGCCAGACATACGGTTATAACGAGTCAACGCATCCATAATGGCATTGTTGAAACCATGACCCATGTGCAAGCTACCAGTGACGTTTGGTGGCGGAATCATAATACAGAATGAATCACCTTTTTGAGATGGCTTGAAGTAGCCTCTCTCTTCCCAAGTCTTGTACCATTTTTTTTCGATCTCGGTCGGATCGTAGGTCGTAGCAATATTTTGCGCTGAATCAGTCATAGTCTAAACAGATCAAAAGTGGATAAAAAATTAGATCTATTGTAGCAAAAAAAATGGTGAATTAGGGATGTTGGGCGAATGTTAACTTTTAGGATTTGGCAGTAAATAAAAGAGTCCGTATGATAGGACCTAAGATAAGAAGTACCCATTGATCCCAAAACTAAGATAAAAGGAGCAATATCAAATGACTTATTCTATTTCTTTAAAGATTCAACCTACGACATATCAACGTTTTGAGACAATTCATCAAAAACTCAATGCAGGTGAAATAGAAAGTCAGTCCAAAGCCTTAGGGGATAATTTAGCGGATATTGCATGTGAAATTTTAGATCAAGTTTTTGGCCAAATGGCGCGCATGAATAAGTCTGGAGACAATGAATCCGAAAAAATTATTCAGCAAATACGTGAAACGACCCGTAAATATATGCCGTGGTCGGTGTCTTTTTTCGGCAATGACCGCCTTGTACCGATGGTGAATTATTTATATGGACGTTTTTATAGCGAAGATGGTCAGCATTTTATGCATTACCCGATCGATGCCTCTCTAGCGAATGACTTGCTAGGCTTTGTCAGTCAGATGAAAGACGGGCAAAACCAATATGTGCCGCTCGCGTTGAAAGCATTCACGCAAGTGGTCGATGCAGGGGTGACGCATTTGGTGCGAGAACCAAAAAAAATGCTGAAATTTAATATGGTGGTGGATAAAACTTTAACCGGTGTCATCAATCTCACCACGCAACTCGGTTATAAACGTTTTGATAAACTCGGCAAAATTTATGATGCACAATCGATGAGTCAGTACTTTGACCATTTTATGGTGTTTTTGAGCAATGAGCCTGTACTACATAAAGCATAAAATACATATAAATGAATAAATTAGTTATTTAAAAGGATGTCAAAATGGCAAAACGAGATGATTTGAATGGAAAAGTGGTGTGGATTACTGGGGCATCTTCAGGTTTGGGTGAAGCTTTAGCAAAAGAATGTGCTTTGCAAGGGGCGCAGGTCATTTTGACCGCACGTCGATTTGAAGAGTTGGAAAAAGTCCGTGTTTCATTATTACATCCAGATCAGCATCTTTCAGTGTGTGCAGACATTACCAATGAAGAACAAGTTCGCCATGCTTATGAACAAGTCCTTGCGCATAAAGGCCGAATTGATTGGCTAATCAATAATGCGGGATTGAGTCAGCGTGCATTGATTACGGATACGACTATGCAAACTGAACGTGCCATCATGGAAGTAGATTATTTTTCTCAAGTCTATTTGACTAAAACCGTTTTACCGACTTTTTTAGCGCAAAAGTCGGGTCGAATTGCTTTTGTTTCAAGTGTTGCAGGCTTATTAGGAACACAATACCGCGCGACCTATTCTGCTGCAAAAGCTGCCATTCATATGTGGGCGAACAGTCTACGTGCAGAAGTGGCGGATCAAGGGGTGGGCGTATCGGTGATATTCCCCGGATTTGTCAAAACCAATGTTTCATTTAATGCACTCAATGGTGCAGGCAAGCCACAAGGGCATCAGGATGAAGCCATTGAAAATGGTCTAGAGGCTAATGAGTTTGCCGAAACGGTGGTGCAATCTTTGCAACGTGGGGAAGAATACATCGTGGTGGGTGGTTCTAAAGAAAAGCTCGGTGTTTGGGTATCTCGATTATCACCGACAACGTTATATAAAATGATTCGTAAAACCAAAGTGAAGTAAGTTTTATCAAGTTTAAATTGTTTAAAAGTCACTTTTAAGAGTGACTTTTTTAATGAGTAACGAGATTATAAGAAATGAAAAAGAATAATTTTAACAAATGGGGAATAGCCATCATTTTGTGCGCAATCATTGGTGCAATCGGTACAGTGGCATATTTTTATTTTAAACAGAAAACTCAAAAAATTGAGCAGAAGTCAACGCTCGAAAAGCCTGAAAAAGAAATAGGAACTGTATCAGAACCCGTTACTGAATCTGTTGAGATTGAGCCTAAAGTTGAAGCGGCGAGTGCAGAAGTTGTTATGCGAGGACCAAATGAGGGGTGGTTACCGATCGAAGCACTGTTTGATGAACAAGGATTATTGAAGTCTGAGTATTACAGTCAAAATCCTCAAGATTCAGATGTTGATAAATTACCTTATAGCTCGAATAAAATTGGTGATTTTAAATGGCGAGCTGAATTTCATCCTGTTGATGATTTTAAAGGCGATCAGGCTAGATTCAAAGATCAATGTTTTGGATATTGTGTTTTAGTGAAAGATAAGTTGCTGACCAGTGTTGAATCGACTGTATTTACGGGCGCATTTATTGCGAAAGATCATTTGGTCGAAGTGATTGCACATAAGGGGAGTGGCGCATATATGCCTGTCAACTATAGCTTTATCAAAATCGACAAAGCTGGTAATGCAGAGTTAATCTCAGATGATCATAATTCTTACAAAGATCAATTGGCTCGTATCAATCATTCGGGACTCGAGATTGACTTAAAACCATTTAGAAAACTTCAATATTTTCTTCTAATGAATGAAAATGGTTTAAATGTGTCGATGCAAAAACACAATAAGGTGGATGTCGAAGCGACTCAGTGTAAAGAGTATTACGAAGGAACATTAGAGGCATGTCCAACTTTATATGGATGTAAAGCTGACATTGTGGTGCAAGATCTGGCACGTGCTTATGCTGGAGATGTTGCATTTAGTTATCATGATCCAAATATTGATGAAAAGAAATTTAATGAAGTTTGCTTTAAAGTTTGTCGCAATGAAAATGTGAGTTATGAAGAGTTTGAAAACACATTGTGTAAAGTAAATTAAATAGTAAAAATGAATTGGGGAGAAGTAGAGAGATCAGATGTCTCTCTTTTGAATTGCTGTTCCATACGCAAAGACTTCGACCATGCCGCCTTGCATACCCAACTCAGTGGTGCTTAAACGCAGGCCCATAATTTGCGTTGCGCCCATCTTTTCAGCTTCTTGCTTTAAACGCACCACGGCTTCACGACGTGCCCGATCGACGATGCTTTCATAACTGGTTAAACGTCCGCCAAAGAAGTTCTGAATATTGGCAATCACATATTTAAAATAATCATGTGAAATCACTACATTACTCGAAATCAGCTGTCCGAAATGTTCAGTAGTTTTAAAACGGTTGTTGTCTATTTGAATATGCGCTAAACGTTTTTCTTGAGCTTCGAGTTCTTTGAGATGTTTTTGTTCGATATGGCGACCGAAGCCCCAGCCAATACAAAAAAGCGCCACAAAGATCAGGACTTTAAAAATAAAGGCATCCATGACTTAGTCCTGAGTTGGAAATGGGTCTGGGAGTTTTGCTGAGTTGGCTTCTACGCGAACAGCCGTGCCATACACAAATAATTCAGAGGCGCCTTGAGCAATATTTGAGGTTGAAAAACGGATGCCGACGACAGCATTCGCGCCTAAGGCACGTGCTTTATCAATCATACGGCTCATAGCTTCTTGACGGGATTCTTCGAGTAGTTCTGTATAACCTTTGAGTTCACCACCCACGATATTTTTTAGGCCAGCCATAAAGTCACGACCAACATGTTTACTGCGGACAGTACTGCCATAAACGACATCAAGTTGTTGTGTAATGGTATGACCCGGAACAGATTCAAGATTACTTAAAAGCATTTTTAGTTATCAATATAAAAAGGTGAATTGAAGATAGGAAACTCTTCAGCAAAAAGCAATATGTTCATTTTTATTTTGTAGCTCCGATCTAAAAATGAAAAAGCCCACCGAAGTGAGCTTTTCAAATATAACTGGCTAGGCTAAATCAAATTATTGTTTTGATGCTGCTTTACGTTCGGCAGTAGAAGGTTGGTATTGCACAGCATCAGAAGTGTTGGCTTTGATACCACCACCAAGTGTTTTATACAATTCAACTTGATTGTTGAGATTTGCTTGTTCAAGCAACAACAAACCTTGCTCAGCTGCATAAGATGCACGCTGCGCATCAAGTACAGTTAAGTAGCTATCAATACCAGCACGGAAGCGGGCATTTGACAGTTTGTAGGTTGTATTGGTTGCATCAACTAAACGGCGCTGTGCTGCAATACGGTCACCAATGTTTTGGCGAACTGCAAGCGCATCATTCACTTCACGGAAAGCTGACTGAACTGATTTTTCATAATCAGACAATGCAATTTTCTGGTCAGTTTCAGAAACTTTAATATTGGCCTGACGTGTACCCCAGTCGAAGATTGGAATATCTAGGCTAGGGCCAGCAGACCATACAAAGTTGCCTGATTTAAATAGATCACCTAAGTCCGTTGAAGCATAACCCGCAGAACCTGTCAGACTAATCGTAGGGAACAGACGTGCTTTAGCTGCACCAATGTTCGCACCAGCGGCAGACAGTTTGTATTCAGCTGCACGGACATCTGGACGGTTGTTCAACAAATCACTTGGAATACCTGAACCAATAGTATTGGTCGAAGTAATTCGATTGACACGTTGGTTCGGCAGCAAGTTCGCAGGCACTTGTTGACCCACTAATAGGTTCAATAAGTTTTGTGCTTGAGCAATTTGAGTCTTGTAGTTTGCAACATCATTACGTGCAGTTTCTACAGAAATTTGAGCCTGACGAACAGGAACTTCACTGTCGATACCGACATCAAAACGCTTTTTGTTGAGATTATAAGATTCAAGCTGAGCCTTTAAGGTTTGATCCGCAAGCTTCAAGTTTGAGTTAGCGTATGCATAGTTTAACCATGCTTGAGCGACTTGACCGATCAACGCAATTTGTGTTGCATCACGGGCACTTGCAGTTGCAAGGTAACTGTCTAAAGCATTGTCTTTTAAGCTACGTACACGACCCCAAAAATCAAGTTCATAGGCAGTGACACCTAAACCGACATTGTAAGAAGTTACAGGCTTTTGCGTATTCAACGTGTCTTGACGAAGTACACTACCACTTGCACCAATGGTTGGTAATTGACCATTGGCAGTGATTTGATACTGTTGCTGTGCACGTTCAATATTTAAAGCAGCCGTACGTAGGTCACGGTTATTGGCTAAAGCTAAGTCAAGAACTTGTACCAGACGTTGGTCAGCAAAGAAATCTTTATATCCTTGCTCAGCCACAGAAGTGCCAGAAGCACTTGCTGTGTAGCTTTCGGGGATATTGGTCTGAACAACCGGCTCTGGACCACGCATGCTTTGGCAGGCAGCCAAAGCAAGCGCAAGTGAAGAAACCGCAATGCTACGACCTGCAATAGACCATACATTTTGCATCACGATAAATGCTCCTGATTATTTTGTTGTTTTGGTTTGTACTTAAAGATACTTCGGATCCATACGTAGAATACAGGAATAAAGAAGATACCAAGTAGGGTAGAACTGATTACGCCACCCAATACACCATACCCTACAGAGTGCTGGCTACCTGCACCTGCACCCGAAGAAAGCGCAAGCGGAAGTACACCAAAACCAAAGGCTAAAGTGGTCATGATAATTGGACGTAGACGCATTTTAGCGGCATGCAAAGTTGCGTCAAACAGATCTTCACCTTTTTCTTGAAGTTCTTTGGCAAATTCTACGATCAAGATCGCATTCTTCGCGGACAAACCAATGACGGCAATAATAGCCACCTGGAAGTAAATGTTATTCGCCAAGTTTGGATTTTTGAAGAACACCATTCCAAGGAAAGTCAGTAATAACGCACCCAATACACCTAATGGTACAACCAGTAATACTGAGAACGGAATAGACCAGCTTTCATACAAGGCAGCAAGACATAGGAAGACGATTAACAATGAAAGTGCGTATAGGAATGGTGCTTGTGCGCCAGACTCACGTTCTTCTAGAGATAAACCCGTCCATTCATAGTCAAAGCCTTGAACGCCCATCGAAGGAAGTTTTTGTACAATTTCTTCCATCGCTTTCATCGCGTCGCCCGAACTTACACCCACACCCGGTGAACCTTGAATGTTCACAGATGCGATACCGTTATAACGTTCAAGACGTGGTGAACCATAAGTCCATTCACCAGTAGCGAAGGTCGAGAATGGAACCATTGTGCCTTGGTTGTTACGAACATACCACTGGCTCAGGTCTTCAGGCATCATACGTGCCGCAGCTTCACCCTGTACATAGACTTTCTTCACACGACCACGGTCAACGAAGTCGTTGATGTAAGAACCACCCCATGCCATACCCATTGTGGTATTGATTTCAGCAATGCTGACACCCATAGCACCGGCTTGAGCTTGGTCAATCGTGATTTTGTACTGTGGCGTATCTTCTTGGCCGTTAGGACGAACACCCATGAGGCGTTTATCTTGAGCAGCCATACCGAGCACCATATTACGGGCATCGATAAGTTGTTGATGGGTTTGACCTGCAGAAGCTTTTAACTGCAAGTTGAAGCCGGCAGTTACACCCAATTCAGGCATTGCTGGTAATTGGATTGGCATGATGTATGAAGCATCCTTCACGATCATGTTCAATGCCATACCACGTTGAATAATCGCACCCACTTGAGATTCAGGTGATGTACGATCTTCCCAATCTTTTAACTTGACGAAAGCAAGACCTGCGTTTTGACCCACACCTGTGAACGAGAAGCCGGCAACACTGAATACAGAATCGACATATTTTTCTTCGTTTTTCAGGAAGTAATCGGTCATTGCAGTGACAGTTTTATCCGTACGCTCAAGTGAGGCATTCGGTGGTAACTGTACCAGTGTCATTACAACACCTTGGTCTTCTTCAGGTAAGAATGATGATGGTAACTTTTGGAATAAAAGCACTAATAAGCCGATTACAACTGCATAAATCACACCAGAGAAAATCTTGTGGTGTGTCATGAAGTTCACGCCGCCTTGGTATTTATGCGCAACTTTATCAAAAGAGCTGTTAAACCAACGGAAGAAACGGGCAAAGATATTGTTGCTTTCAGGTTTGTTTGGATCATGTTGTTTCAACATGGTCGCACATAGGGCAGGGGTAAAGGTCAATGCCACAATCAATGACAGAATCATTGCTGTTACCAGCGTGATTGAGAACTGACGATAAATTACACCTGTTGTACCACCGAAAAATGCCATCGGCACGAATACAGCGGTTAACACAGAGGTAATACCGATTAAGGCACCCGAGATCTGTTTCATTGAGATTTCAGTTGCAGTCACTGGGTCAAGATGATCTTCAACCATGACACGTTCAACGTTCTCTACGACAACAATAGCATCATCCACGAGGAGACCAATCGCCAGTACCATCGCGAACATGGTGAGTGTGTTGATCGAGAAACCAAACATGTTAATGACAGCAAAAGTACCCAATACCACTACAGGTACAGCCAATGTCGGAATAATCGTTGCGCGCCAGTTCTGTAAGAACAAGAACATCACAAAGAATACGAGAATCACGGCTTCTACAAGGGTATGTACAACACTTTCAATCGATAACTTAATGAATGGAGTCGTATCAAATGAAAGCGTGTCTTCTAAACCTTCAGGGTAGTTTGGACGTAGTTCTTTTAAACGTGCTTCAACAGCTTCGGCTGTATCTAATGCGTTTGCACCAGTTGCTAGTTTGATCGCTACACCACCAGCAGGTTTGTTGTTGAACTTAGAGTCGAACTGATAGTTGTCAGCACCTAATTCAACACGTGCAACATCACCTAAACGTACCTGAGCACCATCACTACTGTTACGCAGGAAAATGTTTTTAAACTGCTCTGGTGTTTGCAACAAACTTTGTGCTGTAACTGTCGCGTTCAGTATTTGACCTTCAGTTGCAGGCGCACCGCCTAACTGACCAACAGCAACCTGAGCATTCTGTGTACGGATAGCCGCAGCCACATCACTCGGTGTAACTTTCAGGTTTGCCATTTTGGCTGGATCTAGCCAAATACGCATCGCATAAGAACCACCAAATACTTGGACTTCACCTACACCTGCCACACGGCTGAGAGGTTCAGAAATATTCGAGTTTACATAGTCCTTAATGTCGTCCGCAGTCAACTTACCTGATGGTGAGTGGAATGCTACAACTTGTAGGAAGCTTGCGCCAGATTTGGTGACTTTTACACCTTGACGTTGTACGTCTTCAGGTAATAGCGCTGTCGCAGACTGGAGTTTGTTTTGGACTTGAACTTGGGCGATATCTGGATCGATCCCTTGTTCAAAGTTCAATGTAATAGATGCTTGACCGTTACCCGCACTGTTTGACGAAATATAACGTAAGCCATCCAAACCATTCATTTGTTGTTCAATGATTTGGGTTACGGTGTTTTCAACTGTTTCTGCAGACGCACCAGGGTAAGTCGCAGAGATTGAAACCGTTGGCGGCGCAATGGTCGGATACTGTGCAATTGGCATATTAGATAGCGTGAGTACACCCGCCAACATAATCACCAATGCAATCACCCACGCAAAAATGGGGCGATGAATAAAGAATTGAGCCATTCAGTCTACTCCCTATGCGTTTGAAGTAGCTTTTTGTTCAGATTTAGGTGCTGCTTGTTCTGCAACTTTAGCATCTGGCTTTGCTGCAGCAGGTTGTTGCGCACCTTGAGGTGCAGCAGCCTGAGGTTGATACGGTTTGGCTACAACTTGTTGCTCTGGCTTAACTTTCGCAATACCGTCAACAATCACTTTATCGCCAGTGTTTAAGCCTTGAGTCACGATCCAATTCGAACCTTGCGTACCAACAGTGGTTACAGGACGAGATTCAACAGCACCTTTTGCATTCACAATCATTGCCATTGCTTGACCTGTAGGAGTACGTGTAATAGCAGCTTGTGGAATCAGGTAAGCGTTTGGAATCACACCTTGAACGATGCGAGCATTCGCAAACATACCCGGAAGCAATAAATGGTTCGGGTTAGAGAACACAGCGCGAAGTGTAACCGTACCTGTATCGGGGTTCACACTTGCATCAGAAAATGCAAGACGACCTTCAATTGGGTATTCGCTACCATCTTCAAGACGTAATTTCACTTTGGTGTTATTACTGCTGTCTAAGTTGCCTTGGCTTAATTGTTGACGTAAGCGAAGAAGTTCAGCACTTGATTGGTTAATGTCAACGTACATTGGATCAAGACGTTGAATTGTGACTAATGGATCAGCCTGAGATGCAGTAACTAATGCACCCGCTGTGACTGTAGAACGGTTGGTTTGACCTGAAATTGGCGCACGTACAGTTGAGTAACCTAAGTTAATTTCTGCATTTTTAAGTTCTGCCTGAGATGCCGCAACGTCTGCTTCAGCCAGTTTTACTTGCGCAACAATATCGTCATATTCTTGTTTAGAAATCGCATTTGATCCCACAAGCTGACGGTAGCGACCTTCTTTAACACGTAACACGCCTAAATTTGCTTGTTGACGTCTTAAAGCAGCACGAGCACTGTCAGCTGAAGCACGGTTTGTACGCGAGTCTATCTCGTACAAGGCTTGTCCTTCGCGAACATAACTGCCTTCTGCAAATAGACGTTTCAGTACTACACCACTGGTTTGTGGACGTACTTCTGAAATTTCATAGGCAGATGTACGTCCTGAAAGTTCAACAGATTGTTCAACGCTTTGCGGTTGGGCAACAATGACACCGACTTCAGTTGGTGGCATTTGCTGTGCAGCAGCAGCTTGCTGTGCATCTTTAGGATCTTTGCTACAACCAACAAGTGCAATACTTGTTGCCAATGCGCAAGCAGTCAGGGCAGGAGCCCAAAGCTTTGCAGACATCATTGTTCCACCTCAATTAGATTTTTATCTAAATTATTCATTTGTTTACGCTTTACTGATTTTGATGTAACTCAAATAAAGTAGCGCGATCCAAATAAAACTTATGCTCCAACCGGATAAGACATCTGTCGGAAAATGAACCCCAACATATACTCGCGAAACACCCATACACAGCATCCATAACAATGCCAAAATGGTGATCAAGCGATGTTGAGCATGTTGTCGGCAAATCAAGATCATCAGACACGCAAGCGATGCAGCATAACAACTATGCGCGCTTGGAAATGAACTCCCGTAAGATGCTACAAGATGGTACATTTCTGGGGGACGTGGTCTGGTAAACGTAAATTTAAGCAACCATGCAAGGCCGATACTTCCAAAGATCCCTATACTGATAAAAACAATCTCTGTGTATTTTTTATACCACGCAAAGTGTAAACACCATAGCGTGGTGAAAAATAATACAAAAGGCATGCCCCCTAGCGCGGAAAGTCCGATGGCAATTTGATTAAAGACAGCAATACGGTGCTGACTCATCCATTCCACGAGATTCAAATCTAATAGATTTAAATGGCTGGAATAAAGCGACAACACACTGATAATTAATGCAAAAAAACCAACAAACAGTAGCGTTCGTGGCATATTTTATTCCTTGTCATTTTAACCGGTTCGAGCTCGGTTAATTAATGGCCTAAAGTGTACTCATCAGTACACTTTATTTCAAGTATGTGTAAATCATACTGATTTTATTTTTTGTGTTCATTTACATCTTACTAAAATAAAACACAAATCTGCTAATGATTGTTCTTACTGGCTTGTGTGCCATCTTCAACTTCAAGTGGGGTTTTCGGTGGCCAGAAAAAATCACTTGGTCGCGTTAGAAAATGAGTCATCACCAGTTTAGCCAGAGGTTTCCATTGTTCAAATCTTACGCGACGTGCCCGTAGTGCCACAATAATGGTTAACGTGAAACTGACGAATAAGTTAGTCAGACCGATCAGAATAACCCCTAAGAATGACACAATGATTAAGCCAATGTCTGGTGAACCATTAATATTGATGAGGCCTTGAATGAAGTTGGCCGAGGCGAAGGCGATATGGCGAATATCTAAAGGTAAACCAAAAATAAATCCAATCGTTCCCATACTGCCCAGCATGATCCCGAATAAGAAGTTACCTGCTAAAGCACCTAAGTTTCGCTCAATGTAAGCGGCAAGCTTATCCAGTCTCTCTTGACCCATAATGCGTTTTAACTTTGGATGTGCTTGAATCCGTGGTCCAACTTTGCGATAGATCGCCATGTTGTCAAAGTATCCAGCAAGCAAACCTGATAAAAACAAACATACTCCAGCTATCGCAGCATGTGGCACAGCCAGTGAGGTAAATGGATTGAGGTCGTGTAAGGTTTTAGCTGCTTTTGCATGATTCATTAATGGCTCATGTAAAGCCATGTCCCAACTTAAGGCGATCAATGCTGCAACAGGAATCGCAATACTGATGTTGCCTAAGATTGCAATAAACTGGGTTCGAATGATGTTAATAATTAGCGCGGCAAGTTCGGCAATCTGCGCCATTTTCGAGCCTTTACGATGCTGAACCGTCGAGGCAAGGGCGGCAGCTGTCATCGCAGGCTGTTTAGTGGCAACAGTAAAATGTAAGACATGAATCAGCATAAAGCCGAAAGAGTAGTTCAGACTATATGAAATGGCTTGCATGAGCGGTGCCATGCTGACACGGGCCATCAGCACTTTTAAAGTTGCCATACATGCAATGATCACACCGGCACCTGCCGCAGATCGGTACATGCTCATAAAGCCTTGTTTGTCCGTACTTACATAGTGTTCGCCAGTTTTACTTGCGTTTTCGGTGACTTGTAGGGCAACCAATTCGCTATTGGTGGCGAGCAAATCGCGCACGCTACGCTCGCTATAAATCGCTGAAGTCACATCACTGAGTAAACTGCCCATAGACACATAGCGGACGTCATCTTCTTCAACAATCAGGTTGAGTAAGATTTCTAAGCGATCTAAACACTGTTCTAAAAGTGATAATAAGTAAGTCAGACTGACACTTACACCAATACGTTTGGTCGCACGGCGAATCTTCAGGACTACATCACGACATTGTTCCAGCATCACCAACGCTTGAGAAGCATCCGGCGGTAGCACAGCACTCATTTCTTCAGCACTTTGATGGAGCTTTTTATACTGCTGAATAAAATCATTTATTTCACGGTTTTGCACCAAAAAAGGTGATTCATATTCGGTCAGTTCAGGCTGTGCATTAATAAATTCAGGATATAAGCCAATACCACTTACCCGATAGGACAAAACGGTAATGGCTTTAATTAACTCACGGCGAATTTTCTTTTTTTCTTCCTGATTGCTATGACCTTGGTTAAACAGTCGAAATAGCTGCATCCATTGCTGATCATCAATACTGTCCAGCCAATATTTGTCGCTATGACGATAAAAAACTCGACGGACTAAATCTTGTAATTGAGTTTCGTCATTGATCAGAGGAAGAAAATGTGCGCCAAGCCGTTGGAACAGTTGTCCCCAAAAACCATCGAGAGACAAAATACCTGTGTCCGCATATAAACTGGTTTGTTTATATCGGCTAATGAGTTTTAGGACAAAACTTTGCAAGGTAGAGGCTGCATCTGGCGTGATGAGTAAAGCTTGGATGAAAGCCTGAAATTTTTTCTTAATTTCGTCAGTATTTTTTGTATCTTCTGGTCGAATTCGGTTGACCAATTCGATCAGCAAGTTTTCATCCAGCACAGCCCGAGGGGTATCGAGCTGTTGCTGCATGGTCAAAAAGATATCATTCAGTTTTATATGCATAGGCAATGGGAATTACGAGGAATATTGTTAATTATTGAATTCGGTGTAATGCCAAGTTTGCGAGGTTGATTAAAGCTTGACGATATTCAGTATCTGGTAGCGCTGCTAAAGCGGCTAGTGCTGCCTCAGTTTCTTCAGTCGCTCGTTGGCTACAATAATCAAGTGCCCCAGAGCTTTGTACAATCTGAATAACACGCTCTAAATCTGCCGTACCACCTGTGGCAATACTGCGGCGAATAATGTCATGTTCTTCGCCAGTGGTATTCTTTAAGGCCGAGATTAAAGGTAAAGTTGGTTTACCTTCCATCAAATCATCACCAATATTTTTACCTAATGTTTCAGCATCTGAGGTGTAATCTAAAATATCGTCAATAATTTGAAAGGCATTTCCAAAGTGTCCGGCAAATTTTCTAAGAGGTTCACGGTACTCTGGTGTACCCGTCAAAATCGCTGCACCTTCGGTAGCGAGCTCAAATAAACGCGAAGTTTTACCGTGAATAATATCTAAATAGGTTTGTTCAGTAGTTTCAGGTTGGTGCTGTGATTGAAGTTGTAAAACTTCACCTTCAGCAATTTCACAGGTACCCGTTGAAAAGTCTTTGAGTAAAACTTTGCTGTCTAGATCCACCAATAAATCAAAAGCGCGAGAAATCAAAAAATCACCCACAAGTACGGCAGTTTGATTATTCCATGTCGCATTTGCTGTTGGGCGGCCACGGCGTAAACCCGATTCATCGACTACGTCGTCATGAACCAAGGTTGCGGTATGTAGCATTTCTATAATTGCTGCAAGTTTACGGTGTTTTTCTAAATCTTCTGCGCCACATGCCTTTGCTGCAAGTAAGCACATAATGGGACGCATGCGTTTACCGCCTGCTTCAACCACATGTTTACTGACTGCCATGACCAAGGCAACTTTAGACGTGATCCCTTCATTAATAAATTTGTCCATCGCAGCAAAGTCAGTAGCAACAGGCGCGAGAATATCTTGCTTAAAGTCGATGGTCATATGAAGAGAAACCTCAATAATTTTTGAATTACAGACGTAGTGTAGCAATTTGTTATATGAATAACAGATAAGAACTTACTCAATTGACTTAATCTTAAGTGATTTTTTTCATCAAGCGGAAGTATTGTACTTATTTTTTAACAGACTTTTATCTTTAGCATGTTGTTTGAACAGCATGTTGTTGATGTCAGTCCAGTGTATATTAGCGAATTGTTGCTAAAAATCTATGTTAAACCTTGCCAAAAGCATGATAAGTGAAATAGAGCACTCATTTTAATGGTTTTAATGACACTGTTTATATAATAAACGCATACTCATCTAATATTTTACGGAAATGACTTGTTGTTTTTTGGGTTATCCCTTAAAATCTTTGCCTTTGCGAAACCCCAGTGACGATCGTTTTAAGATCGGTATATCCCTTTACCGGCACGACAACACGGGCATGTTTGGAGTACTTAAATGTACGCAGTAATCCAAAGCGGTGGTAAACAACACCGTGTAGTTGAGGGTGAAACCCTTAAAGTAGAATTATTGAAAGCTGAAACTGGCTCAACTGTTACTTTTGATGACGTGTTGATGCTTGTTAACGGTGACAGCATTCAAATTGGTGCACCAGTAGTAGCTGGCGCTAAAGTAACTGCTGAAGTAGTTAGCCATGGTCGTCACGACAAAATCCGCATCATCAAAATGCGTCGTCGTAAACACTATCGTAAACAACAAGGTCACCGTCAATGGTTCACTGAGTTGAAAATTACAGCTATTTCAGGCTAATTACGAGGAGTAAGTAGACATGGCAACTAAAAAAGCCGGTGGTTCGACTAAAAACGGTCGTGACTCGAACCCAAAAATGTTGGGTGTTAAAATCTACGGCGGTCAATCTGTGACTGCTGGTAACATCATCGTTCGTCAACGTGGTACTGAATTCCACGCTGGTGTAAATGTAGGTATGGGCCGTGACCATACTTTATTTGCAACTGCTGACGGCGTTGTAAAATTCGAAGTGAAAGGCCAATTCGGTCGTCGCTACGTATCTGTTGAAGCGTAAGCTTTAATAGAAAAAAACCCGTATTTTTTGCGGGTTTTTTTTCGTCCGAAGAATATGTGAAGTATTTTTTTAGATTGTTACAAACGATGTATAAATCAATAAATCACCATAAATAGTGACTTAAATCACAAAATATAAAGAGCGTAATAGAGGAGCATAAATACTAAAAAAGGATAAGGACATGAATAAAATCTTGAATACAGTTTTTATCAATGCTGACTATCAGAAAAGGAATTGTCCTGATAAAAGCCGACAAATTGCATTTGAAAAGACGCTAGGACTTGGTGAAACAACTTCAATCGCTATTAAAGCTATACCAAAATTACTTGCTGTGAGTATTTTACTTTCTCTAGGTTCAATTGCATGGGCTGGTGGTTCAGGAGAGCATACCTCAGGTGGTTTAACCTGTTCGAGTGGTTGTAATGATTCACATCAACATTCGGGCGGAAAAGGACACACAAGTCATGGGAACGGCAATGGTTATGGGCATGAGGGAGGAGGAAAACCTCATGGTGGGCAACAAGGTTTACCTGGCGCTAAAGGTGATAAAGGTGATACTGGCGCAACTGGCGCAACTGGCGCAACTGGCGCAACTGGCGCAACAGGCGCTACAGGTGCAACCGGAGCTAAAGGTGACAAAGGCGATACTGGAGCAACAGGCGCTACAGGTGCGACCGGAGCTAAAGGTGATAAAGGTGATAAAGGTGATACTGGAGCAACAGGTGCTACAGGTGCAACCGGAGCGAAGGGTGACAAAGGCGATACTGGTGCAACGGGAGCTACAGGTGCAACCGGAGCTAAGGGTGATACAGGTGCAACTGGTAAAGATGGACTCAATGGCCAAGACGGCATCGATGGTAAGGATGGTTTGAACGGTCTGAATGGCAGCAATGGTCTAGATGGTGCAAGTGCTTATCAAGTTGCGGTGAGCAATGGTTATGAAGGCAATGAAGACCAATGGTTAGAAAGTCTACGTGGTGCAGTTGGCGCACAAGGGCTAACAGGTGAAAATGGTTTCAGTGCGTATGAACTTGCGATAAAAAATGGATTTGTCGGTACTGAAGTGGACTGGTTATTGAGCTTAAAAGGAACAGATCCGTACATTAAAATCCAATCAAACGTTGCCAATACAGCACCTAAACCAACTGCGAATGGACAAGATGCGATTGCAGTCGGTGCAGGTAATAAGGCTGATGGTAATCAGTCTATTGCCCTCGGTGTAAACAATACAGTCAATGGTGATGGCTCTGGTGCAGTAGGTTCAAATAATACAGTCACAGGTAATAATACCTATGTGGTTGGTAACAATATCAACACATCGGCAAATAATGCTGTTGTACTTGGCAATGGTTCAAGCTCTAACCGCAATAATACGGTTTCCGTTGGCTCGGCTGGTGCAGAGCGGCAAATTATTCATGTGGCAGCTGGTACGGCAGACACCGATGCAGTGAATGTGAAACAAATGCGTCAAGCAGATCTAGAAGTGCTAAATAGTTCAAAAGCATATACAGATCAGCATGGGGCAAATGTACTCAATCAAGCCAATAGCTATACCAACCAACGTGTGAATGAATTGAACCATAATTTCAATAAATTTAAAGATAATGTTTATGGTGCTGTTGCTTCAAGTATTGCAATCGCCTCCTTACCACAACCCACAGATGCTGGATACAACATGTTTAGCGTAGGTATGGGGACTTGGGAAGGTTCACAAGGCTATGCAGTAGGTTTTAGTGGAGTAACTGAGAGCAATAAATATGTTTATAAATTGGCTGCAACAGGAAACTCTGAAGGTGACTTTGGCGCTGGTGCATCGATCGGTTGGCAATGGAAATAACTCAATATTGGAATGTTAAAATTGCTAAATCATAGTTTAATTATTTGAAAGGCATTTGAGTCAAATCAAGTGCCTTTTTACTTTATATTTCTCCATCATGATGAATAAAAAACAGCAATTTGCATTAATAACCATACAAAACTTCTTATTTTCTCTAAATTTAGTCAATGAAAGTGGTTTAAGATGGAGCCATCTAACAAATTGCGTTGATGCAAATATAAAAGGTGAATCTATGAAAATGCTTCGTAAAACCATCTGTGCTATGGCATTAGGTGCAGCGACACTGGCACCGGTTATGAGTACGACAGTATTCGCGGCACCAGTTGCAGCGTCGGAGCAGCAGGCAACTGCCAATTTGGTGAAACAATTATCGGGTATTAAAAGTTTTACTGCTAACTTTCAGCAAACTACAAAAGTGACCAACCCGAAAGCCACTCAAAAGAAAGGTTTAAGTGCGCAGCATATGAACCAGACTTTTACTGGGGTAATGAAAGTTCAGCGTCCGGGTAAATTCTATTGGGAAACAACCAGCCCATCTAAGCAAACCATTGCGACTACAGGTAAAACAGTTTGGATCTATGACCCAGACCTACAACAAGCAGTACGCCAAAGCTTAGATGACCAAGTTGCGAATACGCCTGCATTATTATTGTCGGGTAATACGGCTCAAATCATGAAGTCTTATCGTATTACACAGCCAAATAAGACAAAAACTTATTACACCTTATATCCAAAAAGTGATGATGGCGTATTTCAAAGCTTAACCATTAGTTTTGGTGCGAAAAATGCACCAACCTTAATGATTCTCCAAGACTCATTAGGTCAAACAACAAATGTACGTTTCAATAATGTGAAGGTGAATGCGTCTATTCCAGCGTCAACCTTTAACTTTGTACCTCCAAAAGGTACGGACATTATTGATCAATAATTCTCATGAACGAAAAAAAGCAGACATCGGTCTGCTTTTTTTATGGAGAAATGTAAAGCAAGCAAGCTGAATTTAAGTGAAATTTAGTAGTATGCTGATATTCGCAGGTTGCTTAAATGAAGTGACTTGTGGTTTTGACTGTTGCTATAGGGAATTTTGGGATGAAAAAAAATCATATGAATAATATAGCTTGGGCTGTTTCAGCTGTGGTTTTAATTGGGTCATTAACGGCCTGTCATCCTCGAAATGAACCTGTTGAAGGTGCAACGACGGAACAGAAGCCAGTGGTCGTCGCTGATGCGATTCCACTTATTCAATCGAAATCTGTTGCGATGCAATTGCCGAAAGCACAAGCTTGCGATGCGGAAGGTTGTACCCAATATACGATTCAAACGGTTGAAACCAATGTTGATTGGATTAATCAATATTTTACTGACCGAATTAAAAAGGCAGATCCGATTGCATTTTCAACTGAGCCGAATCAAAAAATTGATTTATCGGACAAGACGGATGCAGGCTTAAGTCAAAGTACCACTTCTGTTCGATACATTAGTCAGTGGGGGCATATTGCAACTTTTGCGATCGAAAGCTATACCTATGCAGCGCATGCTGCTCACGGCATGTCTCATGTCGAATATGTCAATTTTGATTTAAAAGCCAAAAAACGTTTGGCTTTACAAGATGTCTTGGTCAAAGGTGCAGATGCGAAAGTGATTAGCGCATTATTTGATGCCAACTATATGTGGTTAGATAGTCACGATATTGAACGTTCAAAACTACAATTAAGCGATAATTTTTATTATGGCGCGAACGGGATCGTATTTGCTTATCCGCTGTATGAATTGGCGAGCTACGCAGAGGGCATGCCTGAGCTAAAACTTCCATATTTTATGGCTAAAGGGCTATTTAAACCTGAATATTTACCAAGTTTGCCAAATTACGAAACCAAATAAGACAATTTGCAGCAAGATTATTGGTCTAATAAGGGGCAGCTGTAAGCTCGGTCACTGTATTTTTGAGTGTTAAGAGCTTACACTATAGCCAGTTTTTTTCTTTACTTAAGATTGGCTATGATCGACCCGAAATTACTCAGAAATAATATTGAGGCTGTAAACTTAGCCTTAGCAAAACGTGGTGTTCAACTCAACGTAGCAGAGTGGGCAGACCTTGAAGCTCGCCGTAAGGAAATTCAGTCTAAAACTGAGTCGTTACAAGCTGAACGTAATGCTGGTGCAAAACAAGTTGGTCAAATTAAAAAAGCTGGCGGTGATGCATCTGAAATCATGGCACGTATGTCTGCCATTGGTGATGAAATTAAAGCGGCAGAACTCGCACTTTCTGACCTTCAGGCTGAACTCGAAGCCAAATCTTTATCGATTCCAAATTTACCTCATGAGTCTGTGCCAGAAGGTAAAGACGAAAATGACAATGTTGAAGTTCTAAAATGGGGTACACCACGTCAGTTTGATTTTGAAGTCAAAGACCATACTGATCTTGGTGAAATGATGGGTGGTTTAGAATTTGAAACCGCAACTAAATTGACAGGTACTCGTTTTAGCGTACTCAAAGGCCCATTGGCGCGTTTACAACGTGCAATTACCCAATTTATGTTAAATACACATACCTTGGAAAATGGCTATACCGAAGCGTATGTACCGTATTTGGTCAATGCAGACTCTTTACGTGGTACGGGTCAATTGCCTAAATTTGAAGAAGATTTATTTAAACTTCAAGGCGAAAAAGAATACTACTTGATCCCGACTGCAGAAGTGCCTGTAACCAACTTCGTGCGTGATGAAATCATTGACCCAGAACGTTTGCCATTAAAATATGCAGCGCATACGCCATGTTTCCGTAGTGAAGCGGGTTCGTATGGCCGTGATACACGTGGTTTGATCCGTCAACACCAATTTGACAAAGTAGAAATGGTTCAGATTGTAAAACCTGAAACTTCGATGGATGCTTTGGAAGAATTAACGGGTCATGCCGAAGGTATTCTTCAAGCATTAGGCTTACCATACCGTAAAGTCGTTCTGTGTGGCGGAGACATGGGCTTTGGTGCAATCAAAACTTATGATTTAGAAGTTTGGGTGCCAAGTCAAAATACCTACCGTGAAATTTCATCTTGCTCATGCATGGGTGACTTCCAAGCACGCCGTATGAAAGCGCGTTACCGTGCTGACCAAAAGAAAACTGAGTTTGTACACACGCTGAATGGTTCAGGTTTGGCAGTTGGTCGTACTTTACTTGCCGTGATGGAAAACTATCAACGTGCAGACGGTTCAATTGAAATTCCAGCAGTACTTCGTCCATATATGGGCGGTGCTGAATTTATCGATTAATAGTCGATAAAGTGCATACATTTGTGCACAAAAATTGCTTAAGACAATCAGATTTAAACTATTGAGGTCGTGTGTGGATATCTTTCCAATCTCTTTGAAGTTGCAGCAGCAACCTTGTCTGATTGTTGGTGGTGGTCGAATTGCATATCGAAAGGCTGTGCTGCTTGCAAAAGCGGGCGCTCAGCTGACAGTTTGCTCACCTGAAATTGAAGATGATTTATTGAGCTTGGTTAATAAAACCCAAGGTCAATATCTCAACTCGATTTATCACGAATCGGTTTATCAAGAAAATGCCATTGCGCTGCGTCAGTTTCGTTTAGTGATTGCAGCAACCAATGACAAAGCTGTCAATCAGGCGGTATTTGAAGCCTGCGAAGCTGAAAATGTCTTGGTCAATAGTGTTGATGATCCGCCGCATTGCCGTTTTATGGTTCCTGCGATTATTAACCGTTCTCCGCTGGTCATCTCCGTAGCATCCAATGGCACATCGCCAGTACTCTCGCGTCAAATACGCACCCAGTTAGAAAGCTCAATACCGCATGGCATGGGCAAACTGGCTGAGTTCTCAGGTAAGTGGCGCGCAGCCGTTAAATCCAAAATCGTCAATCCAGATGAACGCCGTATTTTTTGGGAAGACTTGTATGCAAGTCCGCTCAAAGAGCAGGTATTTAATGACAATTTGACCGAAGCCAATCGTTTGATTGAACAGGCCATATTGGAATGGAAACAGCCGAAAGGCGAGGTGTATTTGGTGGGTGCAGGGCCGGGTGATCCTGAACTGCTGACCTTAAAAGCCCTGCGTTTAATGCAGCAAGCGGATGTGGTGATCTATGACCGTTTGGTTTCTCAGCCGATTATGGACCTCTGCCGCCGTGACGCTGAAAAAATTTACGTAGGTAAAGCACGATCTAATCATGCTGTTCCGCAAGAAGGCATCAATGCCTTACTGGTGAAATATGCAAGTGAAGGCAAACGTGTCTGCCGTTTAAAAGGCGGAGATCCATTCATCTTTGGCCGCGGCGGTGAAGAAATTCAGGAACTTTTTGCGGCAGGCGTTGCCTTCCAAGTCGTTCCAGGGATTACTGCTGCATCTGGTTGTTCGGCTTATGCAGGGATTCCTTTAACGCATCGTGATTATGCGCAAAGTGTACGCTTCCTGACAGGCCATCTGAAAGAAGGTTCGCCTGAGCTGCCTTGGAATGAGTTGGTTTATCAAAATCAAACGCTTGTGCTGTATATGGGCTTGGTCGGTCTAGAAAAAATTTGTGAGAAACTCATCGCGCATGGGCAGCGTTCAGACATGCCTGTCGCATTGGTTTCTAAAGGGACGACACCTGAACAAAAAGTCGTGGTCGGGACATTGGCAGATATTGCATCTAAAGTCAGTGAATACCAAATTCAGGCGCCTACATTGACCATTATTGGTGATGTGGTGAGTCTGCGTGAACAACTTCAATGGCATGAGCGAGGGTAAGCAACGCAACGCGTTGCCCGAGCGCAAGGCGAAGGCTATGCCTGAGCAAAGAGGATAAGCAGGCTGCTGAATTAATTGTCCAATTGCAAGGCGAAAGCTAAGTATAAAGGATATGAGTAAGTGGATTGTCCTCGTGTAAAGCGAAAGCTAAGCAATGTAGATAAGCAAGCGCTTGTTGTACCATCTAAACTTATGCTACAGCTATAGAAACTATAGCCTGAGCTTTAAGCCATTATTTAACTAAAGAGTAGAGAAAAAAACTGTGATCCATGTTGTTTTATACGAGCCAGAAATTCCTGCAAATACAGGGAATATCATTCGTTTATGTGCCAATACTGGAGCGCAGTTACATTTGGTCAAGCCATTAGGTTTTGAGCTTGATGATAAAAAACTTCGCCGTGCCGGTTTGGATTATCATGAATGGGCGCACATGAAAGTGTGGGAAAACTTTGAAGAATGTCTTGCGGGCTTAAAAGCGCAAGGTATTGAGATGGATGCCATTTATCCATTAACCACCAAAGGTTTTGAAACACCGCATACCTCCAATTTAAACCGTCCTGTGGCGCTGTTGATGGGGCCAGAAACACGTGGTTTGCCGGAAGATGTCCGTATGATGTTCCCGAAAGAACATTGGATTCGCCTACCTATGGCACCAAATTCACGCAGTTTAAACTTGTCTAATGCTACTGCTGTGATTTTATATGAAGCTTGGCGTCAGCAAGGCTTTAAAGAATTGGTCTAAGTGTGATCTGTTCAAAAAGCCGCTCTATCGAGCGGCTTTTTTATTGGGAGTGAACACAGTGAACCATTTACAGCAATGAAGTTTTGTAAAATAAGGGCTTAAAAACTTCAGCATCAATATAAAAATGTGTATAAGAACACTGTGAAGAAATAAAACGGGTACTTAAAACTTGAAATCTATAAATTTAAAAGCTTTTGGTGTCGTATTTGCGACCGGATTCATTTCATCAATGAGTTGGGCTAATCCAACCGTATCAACCACAACGGAACAGACAGCAGTGACCGTCACTGCAACTACAGAAAATGTTCCAGTTGTACCGAAGGTTGAGGTGATCAAGCCTTTTACTAAGGCTGAAATCCAGCAGGGCATGCTGGAAATGCAGCAAAGACAAAATCAGCGTATTGAGGAATGGGGAAAAACACTAAAAGCCGACGATTTTGAACGTTCATGGTATGGTGGTCGTCAATTGAAAAAGTCCAAACGTCAGGAAGTTTGCGGGATCTATCAGGGTTTAGTGAATGAAACCTATGGGTTGGCACAAAAAAATAAAGCAAGATTGAGTCAAGCGGATCAAAAACAAATATCAGACCGCAACCAATTTATTCAAAGCTTAGGTTATGAAAATAATATCGTTGATACCAAGATGGGTTTTAATTGCCGCTTAAAATAAGTGATTTTTATCACTGCTTTGATTTATGTGAATGATCCATGTCCTTGATGTAAAAAATAAAGGACATGGAAAAGCTCGAGATACCTCATGAATTAATCAATTAAATTAAAGTCACTCAGTTCTGTTTGTAGATGTTTTGGATTATTTGCAAACAGCAGTTGACCGCTGGTGTATAACCAACCCAATTGACCTTGCTGCTGAAGACGTTTCAGTAAGACGTCGTTAAATGTCGACGTTGCAAAGACAGTTTCACTAAAGACTTTAAACTCACCGACATTAGTGTTTTCACTGTCTTTCATAAACAGCATGCCGTTTTTGGTGGTTGAACTCATATCTAAAGCACGGCTGACTAAGCGGTAACCGTCTTTTGCTTGCTCATCGATCATCTCCTGTAATTTTAAGCTGCGCTCTACACTATTGCTGCCGGTTGGGTAAGTTTTATAGCGATAGCTGTAAGTGCCATGGTGTGCGCTGCTATTTATACAGGTTGCAACTTTAGGACTATTTTGTTTGCCGTTCAGAACTTCAGGTCGTAAACCTGTGAAATAGCTTTTGAATTGAATAATACGGCAGCCTTGGGCACCCAGTGTATTGAGCATAGTTTCCAGTTGCACTGGTTCTACGAGCGGGGAAACATAGCCGCTGTCATAGGTGTATGTCGCGGTATCGTTTTCTTTTTTAATGAAATAATCTTTGAAATTCAGGGCATTGGTTGGTCTGACGCTATGCAAGTATTGATAGCCTGATTTGCCTTTTTCATTTAACTGATTACGCCATGTAAAATATATGTCAGCGGTAGAGGGTGCTGCACGGTCTGCAACAATATGATTGAAACGCGTATTTTCATTGGCAAGTTTCATGTAGCTATTAACATTACCATTGTCCAGGGTTTTAGTATCATAGCCAATTAACTTATAACCGCTTTGTCCCATTGTATTGAGCTGAGCCAAGAAGTTTACTGTGTCGGTGGTATTAATAAAATTCTCAGACTTAAAATCTGCAGTTGTGATTTTGGTTTTCGGTTTTAAATTGGTGAAGAATTCATTGGAATTTTTTGTATAGCAGCGGCTGTCCTTGAGTGGGTCGGTAATTAGACCTCGTTGCATGATGATATAGCTTGGATTTGAAATCGTCGCGTTAATTACACAGAAAGAATGATTATTTAAAAAAGTTAAAACGCGGTTGCTCGTCGCGCCACCTCTGACTGGTTGAAACTTAATCGAATGATATTCAAAGTTATTTAGTGTTGCAGCCGGCTGTATTTCACTTATAACCATGTCATGAAGTAATTGATAGCGTTTGGAAACAAATTCACCGCTGCAAGTTTTACTTGAACTATTGTGTACCGCATATTTTAGTTCTTCGTTCACTGCACTGACTGAGTTTTCACTGGTTTTATGAATTGAAATTTGTGGTAAATCGCAATTATTGTTACCGAGGGCAGAATTCCCTTGAATCCATTCTCCTGTGAATTTATCCGCTACAGTTGTTGGCGTTGGCGTTGGCGTTGGCGTTGGTGTAGGTGTAGGTGTAGGTGTAGGTGTAGGTGTAGGTGTAGGTGTAGGTGTAGGTGTCGCGCCATCATCATTGGAGCTTGATCCACCACAGCCCACCAATGTCGTAAATACAGCAGCGATAATGCTGATTTTGTGATTATTATTCATGACTAGTGCTCAATAGAGTAAAGTTGTTATGTACGGCTGATGCGGTTGTATAAACATTTAAAATCAAGATTTATTGAACAAGGTGTGATTCAATCCAGCCATTGCCATGTTCTGTAGTGACTTCTATCAAACCTGTTTTAGTCATGTTTCCCGCAAAAATAATATCTGCATTTTTTGACAGTTTATTAATGACTTGGCTCGATTTATCGGCAGTTTGATAAAGCGGTAGATTATTAATTTTAGGTCTAAGTTGCTGTCCCATACTGAAACCATTTGCAGCATAATTTGAATTAGTCGTGGCCTGACTGCCTGTCCATTCTTTTGCGGTATTCGATACTTCTTTGGATGTTTCATTAAATTGATTCAGTGTATTTCTTAAATCACGCATGGTATCGGCAAAACCTGCATATACTGATATTGAAGCTAAAGACAGACTGCTAACGATGACTAAATGACGAATTTTCATGAACTTTCTCCTTTACTTTGTTATGTCATTCCGCGTGATATCTGACGGATTCATAACATTCGCGGTGTTTAAATAATTATAAAATGCGAAAATTTAGCATTTTTAAAATAGATCATTTATACTTCACTTGTAAAGAGGGTGGAGTGGTGAAAATGAATGTAGAAAGCCAGAGTGAACATCTAAAGCAAAGTAAAAATTGGTATCAGTCCTTACCGACGGAATGGCAAAATTGGTTGAATGAAAATATTGAAAATGGTTGCGATGTACAGAAAATAAGTCTAATTTTACAATCACATGGATTAAGCCCAAGGGCGGATCAATACTTATTTTCTGATGCAGACCAACTTTCAGAACAGCTGCAAAATGAACTTTTGGAATACAGTCTTGAGGGCTTAGAGACAGATGAAATTTTAGAAAAAATTAAGCAAAAAAATATTTCAAATCATTTGATCATTCAGTTTCTAAAGCGTGTAAACAATAACGTAATTTTTAAAAAACTGAAGCAAGTACAGCAACAGCAGAATAAACAGCGTTGGCTATTACAGGTGATGGGTCAATTGAATCAATTGAACGACCATATTCCATCCACAATCGATTGCATAGAAACACCTGATTTTGAAACATTTATAGAGCGGTATTATAGCCAGATGCGACCAGTCATTTTAAAAGGTGGGATACAACATTGGCCTGCATTGCATAAATGGAGTCCTGATTATTTTGCACAGCATTTTGAAAATGAGTTGGTTGAAGTCCAGATGCATCGTGAGCAGCATCAAGATTTTGAAAAAAAATCGGTACAATTGAAACGTATTATTTTGATGCAAGATTTTGTCGCACAAATTAAAGCCACTAAGCACAGCAATGACATTTATTTAACTGCGAATAACGCCGCTCAAAATAAGCAATTCATGCAAAAGATTAGTGAAGATCTAGGTGACTTCGCCAAAGCTTATTGTCAAAAAGAGATCAAAGATCGACATTTTTTATGGTTTGGCCCTGCAGGCACATTTACACCACTGCATTATGACTTAACCAATAATATGTTGGCACAAATCTATGGACGTAAAAAAGTGACTTTGATTCCTGCATGGCAAATGCCGTATATGTATAACGATCATTGGGTATTCAGTCAGGTTTCAGACGTCGCAAAGGCTGATCTAGCAGACTATCCATTGTTAGAAAAAGTGACGCCATTTGAGTGCATTTTGCAACCTGGAGAAACCTTATTTATCCCAATTGGCTGGTGGCATAGTGTTGAAAGTTTAGATATCTCGATCAGTGTTTCTTTTACGCATTTTAATGTAAATAATCATTTTTTTACTGAATATCCTCAAGATCTCATCAGATAAAAATTGTGAAGAAGATCAAATAATGCGAAAATTTCACTTATGCAGTCTAATTTTCATGGCAATTCAATGAGCAAACTTCTCACTAATGAGGCAGATCAAAATTTACAGCAAGTATTGGTGCTGATGAATGAGCTGAGCCAATGGCTGATTCGCTCAGGTGTGGGGTATACCGAGTTTACTGCTGCATTGAAACCGGTTTTTTTCCAACAAGCTGTACATGAGTTAGAGCGTATCGATCAAAAACCGACGATTTCTGCGATCAGTTTACTTTCTGGTCTACACCGTAAAGACGTGACTGCTTATAAAGAAGTGATTTCTGAGGGTAAGGATCTGACTGAAGCAACTGTTTCTGAGCCAATTAGTGTGCCATCACGTGTGATTGGTTTGTGGCTTGCAGAAGGCTGGGGGGATTCATTGCCCTTCAGCAGTGAGTCGGAAAATAGTTTTGAAATGTTAGTGAAACGAGTCTCCACCGAGCGCCATCCACGTTCGGTACTCAATGAACTTGTTCGTTTGGAAATTGCCACTGAAAAAGATGGGCAGGTGTATTTACAACAACGTCGTTTTATTCCTGATCCTTCGCAGTTAGAAGCACGTAAAATTTTAACGCGAAATGTTCAAGCGCATTTAGAAGCGGGTTTGCATAATTTATTGAATCCTGATGAAATACCTTACTTAGAACAAGCCATTTGTGCTGACGAATTAACAGAAGAATCGATTAATAAATTACATGAAATGAGCTTAGAGCTTTGGCAGAAATACTCACTACAACTTTTAAAACTTGCCGCGGAGCGTTGCGCAATGGATGACGGGAATCCTGAAGCAAATCGTGCATTTCGCTTTGGAGTTTATCAACATGATGCGAAAATTAAATTTTAAAATACTGACACTTTGCAGCCTGATGTCCGTATTGTCAGGCTGTGAGATTGATTTTTTTTCGAGCGGTGGGGTAACGATCGAAGGCACAGGTGATCCAATCATTGATATCGGTCATGCAGGGGATGGCCGCGGAACAATTATCTTGGGGACACGATATTTAGAGTTTTCAGCTTCCGTGCAGGATTCTTGTTATGGCGTGGAACGTAAATTAGCCTTCCTCAATCCATTTGATCGTCAGTCGATTGACACAAAAACGTATGTAGAAATACCTGCTGCCCAAGCGGATCTTAATTCGCAAAATGTTCAATTGATCTTAAAAAATACCAATAGCGTACCAGTCACCATTCATTTGCAATGTGATATGCCATTAACCATGCAATTATTCGAGCAGGTTAGACCATATTTTCCAAAACAAGTATGTGATACACCTATAGATATCAAACTCTATCCACAACAACAGCATATATTTGAAGCAGCTGTAAATTTAGAGATTGTTGAAGATGGTATATGGTCACACGGTGATGGAGCATCGGTTGAATTAAAAGGCAATACACCAGACAAGTGTGAAGAAATTTCAATTCAATTTCAGCAATCTAGAAAATTCATACAACCTTAATTGGTATATTTAAAACAAAAAAGGCGCTTTAAGCGCCTTTTTTGTTTAGAGATAAACTTGCTTAGAATTTATCATCAAATTCGTTATGCTGCGGTGCAGGGTGTTTAAAACCTTTAGTTTTATAACCAAGGTATAAAATACCGAACATTGCCCACCATAAACCATATTTCAAAGCAGTTTCTTCAATTTCTAACCACATCGCAAAGATACTGATAAAGCCAAGCATTGGAATAACCACGAAGCTAAAAATATCTTTGGCTGTTTTTGTGCGGCCATCACGAAGTGCATAACGTGAAATCACAGATAAGTTCACGAAAGTAAAGGCTGTCAATGCACCAAAACTAATCATCGAAATGACAATATCAAGATTCATAAAGCCCGCAGTTAATGCAACCGCACCTACGATCATGATGTTATAAGACGGGGTGAAATTTTTCGGGCTGATATGACCGAAGATTTTCTTATTAATAACACCATCACGGCCCATAACATACATTAAACGTGATACACCTGCGTGAGCAGAAATACCTGATGCCATTACTGTCACAATCGCAAAAGTTAAAACATAGGATTGGAACAGTGAGCCGCCGACGAGCATGAGTATCTCTGGCTGCGTTTCAGCAATATTCTTGAAATAGTTGCCCGGCTCAGCAGGGAAGAACAGCTGCATGAAGTAGGTACTAATAATGAAGATAATCCCTGCGATTAAAGCAGTTAAGAAAATCGCTTTCGGCAGTGTTTTCTCAGTATCTTTGGTTTCTTCTGCCAATGAACTTAATGAGTCAAAACCAGTGAACGAGAAGCACAGTAATGTTGCACCTGTAATCAGCGCACCCACAGACGTCAGCTCATTCCAGAATGGCTCAAGGCTCCATAATTGGTAGCGTTCTGCCGCAGAAATAGGGCCATCAGCATTGAAGCCCATTTGAAGCTTGCTGTAGACCATCCACGTGAAAATACCAATTACTAATAACTGCACAAGTACAATCAAGCTGTTAAAGTTAGCAACAAAACGCGCACCGCGTAAGTTAATTCCAGTCATGAATGCCGTTAGCACAATGACCCATACCCAGTGGTTTACTGTTGGAAATAGTGCTTCAAGGTAAATCACTGCAAGAATAATATTCACCATTGGAGACAGCAGGTAATCTAGCCATGACGACCAACCGACCATGAAACCTACGTTCGGGTGAATGGATTTTTGAGCATAGGTATACGCCGAACCCGATGATGGATAGCGACGGATCATATGTCCATAACTGATAGAGGTAAACAAAATTGCAATCAGGGCAATAATGTAAGATGTCGGCACGTGTCGATGACTTTCTTCAGAAACTAGACCGAAGGTATCGAACAAGGTCATCGGCTGAATGTAAGCCAAACCAATAATAATAATGTGCCAGAGTCCAAGCGTTTTTTGCAGTTTAGCTGCCGATTGAGTCCCAGAGATATTTGTCAACGGCGTTATCCTCTTATCGTTGATCAAGGATCAGTCATATTCTAAGGATCGTTTGAGACGAACGATCCCCCCTACGTTTTAAAACAAAAGTGCGCCAATCTACTCCAAATTGGTACATTTTGTCAGTAACTTTGAAATTATTTTTAGCAGAAATTATGCCAGTTTGATTAAAAAATAACTGATATTGCGTTCTGCAAGTGAAAAGCCCGATGTTTAAAAAAACATCAGGCTTAATTTTTCGCTATATTCGCTTATTTTTCAGCAATTACCAAGCTTTTTTTAGAATAGTTTTGAGGTCTTCTAAGCTGGCTTCTTTAGGATTATAAATAATAGATCCATCATTCAGTGCTTTCTCTGCCACTTCATCTAATTGAGCTTCAGTCACTTTACCTGTTTCACTCAAAGTACGTGGTAATTTGGTCAAACTAAACAAGCGGTCACGCATGGCTAAAAGCGTTGAAATGGCTTTTTCAGCGCGGAGGTTGGCCGGTGTTTGTGCATAAATATCAGGACCAGCCAGTGGTAATAGCAATTCAGCAATCTTATCGCCATTCACTTCTTTGTTGTATTCCAACACATACGGCAAGAATAAATTCATGCATAAGCCGTGGGGCAGGTGAGCAACAGCACCTAAAGCATGACCCAATGAGTGGACTAATCCAACCATTGAGTTTGAAAATGCAATTCCTGCCATTGTAGAAGCTTGTGCAAGTTCTAAGCGCCCATGTGCATCGCTGGTATTATCTAATACACCAAATAAGCTATTGCTAATTTTCTTGATTGCGGCAGTTGCATAGGCATCTGAAATCGGGTTCGCCGCCATGCACGTATAGGCTTCAATGGCATGCGTCATCGCATCCATCGCTGTCATAGCCGTAAGATGAGGTGGCAAAGTTTGCGTCATACGTGGGTCAAGAATTGCCGCATGTGGCATCAAATAATTCGATGCAAAGGCCATTTTTACATTCTTTTCAGGGTCAGAAACCACAGCGACCATAGTCACTTCTGAACCTGTCCCCGAGGTTGTTGGAATCACAAAAAATGGTTTTAAAGGTTTTGGTAAGTTGTGCGCACCTGAGTATTTCAGTAAGTCATCACCACCTTCAGAGACCAAGATGTTGGTTGCCTTAGAGGTATCAATCACTGAACCGCCACCGACAGCAATAATGGCATCACATTGGTTGTCGCGGTAAAGTTGAGCCGCTTTACGTACGGTTTCTAAACTTGAGTCTGGCGGAACATCATCAAAAATATAGCCAATCACCGTCTCGGTACTTTCAAATGCCGCTTCAATCGGTGCAAGTAATTGATTACTGCGAACACCTTTGTCAGTAATGATCATGGGGCGTTTAGCACCCAAAGTAGACAGTTCGAATGGGATGTGTTCTAAAGCAGCATGGCCAGCAATCACTTTTACAGGACAAAAAAATTCGTAATATGGTTTAGCCATGTGTTATGCGCTCCGTTTTAAATAAGACTGGGCTACTTTTAAATAAATATTTGCAGCACCGCTCAGTTTTTCTTTTAGGCTTAAATGTGTTGGATATTCTTTGACAGCCAATTCAGCCACCAATTTAGGTAAAATTAACGCTTCCATTTTGTTGAGACAACGCACCAGTCGGATGGCATAAGACAAATCACCATCGGCGATCATGCGGTCATTGGCAAAGGCTTGTGCGGTACTTTCTTGAAATGAGAAGACCAAAAAGGCATGATTCAAATGCTTAAACGTAATGGTTAAGTCAGGCTTTTGAGTGCCGGGTGTGAGGAGTTTGAGTTGATGGTCTTCCGTGACTTGCGCGACAAATGCAGCACCATTAGGAAAAACATTCATAGATAAAATAAAATTAACTGGAAATTTAGCAACTTCTTGTTTAATTTCTTCATCGACCTGGCTCGCCATGACCAGACCTCTGCCAATCACATCCATCATGAGTTTGACATAGGCCTGCTGGAGCGCGGGTTTAACGGATTTAGTTGCAATCACGTGTACATCCCTTATCTATAATTATTAAATTTAGAGCTTTTACTCTAAATTATTTTATTTGAGAAAGCAAAGTCTTTTATAGTTGTTTGACTGTTACGTCTTTAAAGTAACCACTGTTTTTCAAAGTATCAATGATATCGACGCATAAGTTTTCAAATTTAGGGTAGTCCTGTACTAAATCTTGTATGCGTACCATTTCCAATCCTGCATAGCCACATGGATTGATGGTATGAAAACCAAATAAATCGCAATCAATATTCAGTGCTAAACCATGATATGAACGACCTTTACGAATTTTAAAGCCCAATGAACCAATTTTTCGTTCATTGACATAAACACCCGGCGCATCAGGCTTGGCATAAGCTTGAATACCATATTTGTTCAGCAAATCGATCATGAGGGTTTCGGCATACGAGACCAATGTACGAACATTCCAGCCCAAACGGTTTAGGTCAAACATGAAATAAGCCACCAATTGACCCGGTCCATGCCAAGTGACTTGTCCACCACGGTCTGTTTGTACCACAGGGATGTTACTTTGCACCAAAATATGTTCAGGTTTGCCAGCTTGCCCCTGAGTTAATACATCAGGATGTTGCAATATCCATAGTTCATCAGGTGTGTTTTCATCGCGCTGTTCAGTATAAGTTTTCATTTCGACAAAACGATCTTCATAGGGAGTCAGATGATTGTATTGGCGAATGATTAAAGTTGGTTTTGCAGCGATCATTACAACAGGATTTCCTTGGCAGCGTTAAATTGATTGGTCGTTGAATTATGTCGTTATTCAGGAGGGATAAACATATATTCTTTAAAATTTTCGATGTATTCATCTAAATTTTCTTCAAGCATTTTGCGATATTCAGCAAGGAAATATTCGATAGTTTCTTGTTTTGCATTAGCGAGCTCTTCTGCTGTTTCCCATCCACTTGCGCCGATCCAAGCATTAAAACGGGATGTTGCAAAAAGCATAGAAGCGCTTACTTTCCCTTTTCCTATCTCTTCCGTAATTTGCTGATTGGATAACTGAATGTGTTGATCCGCTCGCTCATAGAATTCATCATCAATATTTTGCATTTTATTTTATTCTCCTCTGTACACGACAAATTTCATAGGATCCTTGTCCTATCAGGCTTTTTCTTTCTTAAAATTGCTAGCACTTTCTTAAATTCTTCTTTTTTTCCAAAACCAATCAAACGTAGAATAGCCATTTGAAC